>PLSJ01000393.1 GCA_003165115.1 Syntrophaceae bacterium
TGAATTTTCTTCTTCAGCATCAGGAGATGCACAACCGCACCCACCACTTTCTCATCCTCATGGATGCGTTGATCAGCGCAGCAAGACATATCCAATACTACTACCTGACGGGCGCGCTCAAAGGGCACCTCGGCCTGGCGGGGGCCGTGAACGTGCAGGGCGAGGACGTCATGCAGATGGACCAGATCGCACATGAGATCACCATCCATTATCTGAAGGCTTCCGGCAGGGTCATCCACGCGGTCAGCGAGGAATCCGACGATGTCATCCCCATGAACACCGAGGGCGGGCGCTATTTCGTTTATTTCGACCCCCTGGATGGATCATCCAATGTCTCACACGGGCTGCCGGTCGGCTTTCTTTTCGGCGTTGCCAAGCGCAATCTGGCGGGCCCCGAGGACGGGCACCTGAGGGCCGGAAAAGATTATATCGCCGCGGGCATGTTCGTGATCCCCACCGGCACATTCACCATCGGACTCAAAGACGCAGGGACGTGGCGCTTTCACGTGGATGAGACCATGACGTTTGTGCGGCCTACCCGTATGCTCCTCCCCGAGGACCCCAAGGGTTGGGAGCTATCCTTTAACGCGTCCAACCGGCGCACATACGCAGAGAGCGTGCAAGAGTGGATCACGGAGAATGAGGCAAAGTACGCTTTCCGGTACCTCGGCGCCCTGGCAGGCGACTTCCACAGGACCCTGACGAACGGCGGCATGTTCATGTATCCCGCCATCGTAAACCATCAGAATCCAAAGAAGAACCGTCCCCAGGGGAAGCTGCGCCTCATGTACGAGGCCGCGGTCGTCGGATTCATGTGTCACGAAGCCGGTGGGACGGCAGTCAACGAGCAGGGCGTGCCCATCCTTGACATCACCCCCGAGCACCATCACCAGCGATCGGCGCTCTATGTGGGGTCCAGGAAACTGGTGGAAGACCTGACGCGCTCCCTGTAGCGACAGGGACGAAGAAGCATCGCGCATCGACCGTCCATTTTTAGAAAAGGCGGTCTCCCTGCACGTAGTGCAAGACTCCCCCGAAACAGCACCCGAAACGCGTTGCCGGCCGGCATTGAAAACGACGTATCTTTGTGGTATATACGTTTCTTCTGCCGCATCCTGCATCGCAAAGGACACAACGGGCAAACAAGGGAGAGAGGACATGGACAAGGCCCTGCTGGAACTTAAAGACGTCACTTACGCGCTAAACGGAAAACATATCCTTGACCACGTGTCGTGGACCGTGAAGCCGGAAGAGCACTGGGCTATCCTCGGAGCGAATGGGGCAGGGAAGACGAGCCTTCTGAAAATCGTCTGCGGAGACCTTTGGCCTAACCGAGGGGGCGAGGTATACCGGAACGGAGAGGCCCTTCTCAATTTAGGGGTGCTGCGCAGGAGCATCGGATGGGTGACCTCGACACTTCTTCCCGATATACCGAGAAGGGAGGTAGTCCTGGACACCGTGGTCTCGGGCAAGTACGCACAGCTCGGCCTCTGGACTTTCTCTCAGGAAGGGCCGGTGAGCGATGACCTTGCAGCGGCGGAGAATTATCTGGCGGACCTCGGATGCGGCCACCTTGCGACGAGGGCCTTCGGCACGCTGTCCCAGGGAGAGCAGCAAAAGGTCATGATCTGCCGCGCCCTCATGGCGGCGCCCTACCTGCTCATCCTCGACGAGCCGTGCGCCGGCATGGACCCCGGCGCACGGGAGACGTTCCTTTCGGCCCTGTCGTCGCTCGGAAAGAAGAGGAGCCTCCCGGCGCTCATCTATGTCACCCACCACCCCGAAGAGATCCTGCCCATTTTTACGCGGACCCTGGTCCTCAAAAACGGAAAGGTGATGAGAGACGGGGCTACCGAGGAGATCCTTACCCCTCGCACCATCGAGGAACTCTACGGGGTACCGCTCTCGTTAATAAAAAGAAATGGCCGCTACTGGCCCGTCCCTTAAGGCAATCGCCCGCATCTCCTTTAGGGCGGGACCGGGAAACCGACGGAATTCCAGGCGCCGTGCGTTTCCCCGTGCCCTCTCTCCGCTCCATGCTTATACTTTCCCTATACTACGATAAGGAGCGCCGAAATGGAGAGAAAAAGTCTCGTGACATTCAAAGGGAACCCCCTGACGCTGGTCGGCAACGAGGTAAAAGCGGGAGACAAGGCGCCCGCCTTCACCGTGCTCGACAAGGACCTCACACCCGTCAGCCTTTCCGATTTTTCGGGGAAGGTGAAGATCATAAGTGTGACGCCGTCACTCGATACGCCCGTATGCAACCTTCAGGCAACGACGTTCAACGAGAAAGCGCAATCGCTTTCACCGGATATGGTGATAATCAATATCAGCATGGACCTGCCCTTTGCCATCGCCCGGTTCTGCTCCGCCGAGGGTATCGACAGGCTGAGGACCCTATCGGACCACAAAGATGCATCTTTCGGTGGTTCATACGGCGTGCTGGTAAAGGAGCTGAGGCTGCTCGCCCGATCGATCTTTGTCATCGACAGGGCGGACGTCATCCGCTATACCGAAATCGTCACGGAGATGACAAACGAACCCGACTACGACAAGGCATTGGCGGCAGCGAGTAAGGCGGCCTCATAGGGCGGGTCTCCTCCTCACGAAGCGTAGGCGATGAAAAATATCCTTCTGAAGGGATAGATAATTCCCCCGTGCTTCCGTACCGGATAAAACGGCCTGCATGCGTCGAGGACTTCGTCCCCGAACGCTGAACGCGCCGACTCATCCGGCAGGCTCTCCAAATAAGGCCTCATCCCCGACCCCTTGTACCACTCGAGCAGCTCAAGGTGGTCCGAAAGCACGTGATAGTAGATGGTTTCCCAGAGTTCGACCCTCGCCGCCAGGGGCTGGAGGAGGCCGTAGTAGTATTCCGGGCCGTGGTAGTGCATGAGACGTCGACAACCCGCCGTAGGCCCATGCCACCGGGGCCTGCGGGAGACCGACAAGAGCGCCCTGTGCAGGGCGGATCGGCCGTTTGCCGGGACCTGCACGGCCATCGCACCGCTCGGCCGCACGTGGGAAAAGAGGCGGGGAATGAGTGCGTCGTGATCAGGGACCCATTGCAGCGCGGCATTCGAGAAGACAATATCGTAGCGCTCTTCCCGGTCCAGCTTTGACGCATCCCCCACTATCCACTTTCCCGGCGGAAAGGTTTCCCTGGCCTTTTCGATCATCTCGCTCGAGCTGTCGAGACCGGTAATCTCCGCGTGGGGCCATCGCCGCCGGAGCACCTGCGTGCTGTTTCCCGGTCCGCATCCCACGTCGAGGATCGACTTCGCGCTGTCGACCCCGATCTTTGCCGCCAGGTCTATCGACGGCTGCGTTCGCTCCCTGCCGAACTTGAGGTATTGCTCGGGACTCCAGTCGGTCATATGTCACCCGTCGTGCGCACCTTTAGCGCCTGCGGCGATGGGCGATCAGCGACAGTTTTGTCGACGGGAAAGCCCCCATTTCGACACTTTTTTCTCATGTGCGCATTCCTGCCATCGACTCGCCAATGTATTTCCTATGGTATTTAACTATCTTAGCAGCATAGTACGAAATGGCACGGTCATTGCTACGTTAAGGACAGGTGAAATCCACCTTCCTCAGAAGAGAGGGGCACGGAGTTCGCAGAAACAACACGCGTGATTCAGCATGAGCCTGCTCCGTGCCCTTCTTCCCTTTCCCTGTATTTCGCCATTGCATCTTTTGGGGCCCGGCTCATGATTCGCTCTTTCCGGCCCTTCGCATTTACTGCAACAAAGCCCTTACGAGACGAGGGGCTACTTCTTTTTGCTTGCGGTGACCGGTGTCTTCTTGGCAGGCTTTTCCGCCGGTGCGTTGAGGCTTTTGCCGATCGCGGCTGCGGCAGAGAACTTCACGGCCTTTTTCTGCGGGATCTTGATTTCCTTTCCTGTCCGCGGATTCCTGCCCGTCCTGGCTTTCCGCGTAATGCAGGTGAATGAGCCAAGACCCGGCAACGCTATCCTCTCGTTCTTTAAGAGGGCGGCATTGATTGTCTCGACAACGGAGCAGAGGACCTGATTTGCCTGTTTCTTTGTGATAGCGCTCACCTCGGCCAGCTTCCCCACCAGTTCGGTCTTCGTCATATTATCGCTCCCTTCTGTTGGATTTGTACATCGTTTCCCCTTTTATACAAAATGTCTGAACTTTTGGCAAGAGAAAAGCGCCGTACAGGCACAATCTACGAGGAATTTTGCACGGAAGCCGCATTATCCCCTTCCCGATCGGCGCGGGGACGCGAGGCGACGACGGTGCAGGATCGGCCGAGGCATCTTTTTCCGCGGATTTTCATGGTGTTGACAGGCCCTTCCCGGTACCTTACATTGTACATTGGACCGAAGGCACGTGAGTGAGGAGGTGACGCGTGAGCGTGGCCGATGATCAGTATGCACCCGGTTCCGATGAAGAGAGGTCGGATGACGACCTGGTTCTCGTGCTGAGCGAAGAATATAAGGTTGCCCTGATGCACAGGGACCGGGATCGGATCGACAACAACATCGCCCCCAGGTTCTGGGCTCGCTTCGCCAAGTACTATAACGCGTACAGCGTGCTGTGGGAGGACCCCGAGCGTGACGTCCATCCCGACCATGAGCCGGGCTATATCCTCGACGTGTCTTGTCTGGGCAAGGTGCAGGCGGACTGGATGGACCGGGTCCTCAGGGGAGAGATCGAGCTGGGCGACGAAGTGGACGAGGAGCCCCCTGAATATTAGCTCCTCACGGGTGGGGGCCACGCCCGCCGCGAGGCCGCTCGCAAGCGCGCAAAAGAGATCGAAGCGGGGTTTCTCGAGTGGACAGCCGTTACGGCACTCTTCTTGGTCTGCTTATGGCCTTATATTTCGCCTATGGTTCGAACATGGACCTCGTGCAAATGAACAACCGCTGCGAGCGGGCCGCGACAATCGGCACCGCCAGGCTCGCCTTCTACAAGTTCATCATTAATTCACACGGCGTCGCGACCGTCGTACCCGACCCTGCTTCCGTTGTCGAAGGGCTGCTCTGGAGGATTACTGACGCGGACGAGCGCTCTCTCGACCATTACGAAGGGGTGGGTCAGGGTACGTACCGGAAAGCCCTCGTGGAGTTGGAAACCATGGAGGGGAAAAAGGTTAAAGCCCTCGTCTATATAGCCACCGACAGCGCCCCCGGCGTGCCGCGGCCCGGATACGTCGAAAAGATCGTATCCGCGGCGGAAAGCTGCGGCCTTCCAAAGACCTATGTCGATCAGCTGAAGCCCTGGCTGCCCTGATACCACATCGCTTATCTTCGTCCGCGCCTTTGTTGGCGCGATTTTGCGTCGTCACGATGCGCCCTCGAATACAATTCCGCGATGAGAAAAGCTATCCTCTCCGACCGGGATTTGACGGATACTCACATTTTATTAATTTATTATTTATATTGAATATTATATTATTTTTTATACTGAGGGAAGAAACACGTCCTGAATGGAGTCTTTAGGGTAGAAGCATGAGGACATTCGAAACAGAGATCAAGGATGCACTCAAGGAAGTCGAGACATTCAGGACGCCGGAGTGTCTCGGCCCGACGTTGATCGGGTCCTTCGCGGAAAACACGCTATCCGAAGAAGAGCGGCAGAGGGCCGAAGACCATTTGCACACGTGCCTCTATTGCCTCAAACAACTCAACGAGATGAAAGAGCTGCTCTCCTGCCGCGCACAGCCCCCAAAACTGTCTCCCCTGCTGAGCGAGCGGCTGACAGCGCTGTACCGGACGGCCGAAAAAAAAAGTGGGGAAGACGGCGCGGCCGTGTCGTTCGGCGAAAAGCTTAAAGCATTGCTCTTTTTCCCCGAGAGGCTATGGAAATACTCGACCGCCGGTCTCGCGACCGCCTGCGCGGCACTCCTGGTCAGTCTTCTCATAGTGAGACACGAGACTCCGGCCGGCATGGTTCCTCACGTGGACGCGAACTCTTTCGTGAAGGTGCGGGCACTTGATGACGGCGGAGCAGTGGTAAACGAAGTCGAGGGCGTCGTGGTCGGCGCCAAAGGGCTCGTCGCATCCAATCTCTCCCAATTGGTCGGTGCCAGCGCCATTCAAATCACCTCGCGGGACGGAAAGGTTTACCGGACAACACGCGTATGGAAGGACGAGGACAAGAACCTCGCGGTGATGAAGATAGACAACGAATCGCTCCCTTCCATCCCGACGGCCGACATAAGCGAAATCAGCATCGGACAAAGTGTTTTTCTCGTGACGGACCGCGCAGGCGGAAAAAAGGAGTACAAGGAATCACTCGTCAGCGATTTCAAACAGGTGCCGGGCAGGCGTAAAGCCGGCTCGGTACAGTACATCCAGCTCGCTACGCTCGCCACCAATGCCGCACGGGGCGCAATAGTCGACGGACAGGGGAAACTGGTGGGTCTCCTCATCACGCAAGAAAAGCGGATAAGTCTGGCGGCGCCTATTGCCGACGCGGAAAAGCTTGCAAAAGAAGGCAAGGCCGTTTCCCTGAGCGAGCTGAAAGACGTGAAATTCTCCGCCGAGGCGCTCAACCTCTATCTGAAAGGGATCCTTGCCCGCGACGAACAGCGGTGGGATGAGGCAATAGACCTCCTCAAAAGGGCCGTGGCGCTTAACACCACCCTGGAAGGCGCCCGTCTCGAGCTGGCCTACGCATACTACAGGAAGCACCGTTATGAGGCGGAAGCCCACGAGTACGAGGAGGTGCTGAAGAATAACCCGGAGAATACCGATGCCCTTTTTGGCCTGGCATCGAATCTGGAAACGAGAGGAGAGTATGAGAAAGCAATAAGACATTACGAAAAAGTCGTCGACCTCGACCGGGAGGACGCGGACACGTACTATCAGCTCGGGTTGGCATATTTGGCGCAAGGGGACAAAGGCAAGGCATTGTGGGCCTATGGCCGGTTGAAGACGCTTGACCCGGGCTACGCGGAGATGCTGAGGAGATTGAGCAAATAATGGCCATGCACGTGCGTTTCGCGGTTCGGTGATGGACGGTGAAACGTTTCCGCGGATGGCCCTTTTAGCCGGAGAGTGTCTGGCCGAGCAAGTCCTTCACCTTCTCCTTTATCCGCGCATACTTCGATGCCACCGTGCCTTGAGGAATGCCCAGTATATCGGCAATTTCCCTGTCTTTGTAACCTTCCATCTTCATGAGGACCACCTGTTTTGTCTCTATCGTGGACCCTTCGAGGACCATGCGGATCGTGTGCAGTTGTTCATCCTTTTTTGACACGGCATAGGTTTCCCGGTTCCCGTCATGCACTTCCAACTGCAGCAATTCCGACCGGTAGCGATCTCTTTCCTGATCGAGAGAGACGGTATCTTTCGGCTCCTTCCCGGATTTCAGAAAGGTAAGCGCCTATTTCAGGACGATCCTCCTGAAATAGGCGAGAAACTCGTACCCTGACGAGCCGCGAAAGTTCTTCAAGCCTCCCTTCAGCAGCTTTGAAAACGTATTCTGGATAATATCTTCCTTTTCCTCGAGTGAAAGACCTCCCACCCTGCGGTTGAGGATATTCATGGCGATAGGGGCGTATTCGGTGAAGAAGACGTTCCAGACGGTCTCATCGCCGGAAAGACATCCCTTCACGACGGATTGCATGTCGTCAAACATATCCGGCTATTTTACTGCGATGCCGGAAGATTTTAAACAGCAATCTGTTCGGGCGGGGCTTTCCTCGCAGAAGCCCGGCCGTGAGGACCGGCCGAAGGGCATCCTCTATTCGCCCTCGGGCCTGTCATCCGTCGCATCGATGGCCCTGGACTCGTCGGCCCCCGGCAGTTGGTCTGTCGGTCTCGCCCACCACACATAGAAAGTGGGCAGGACAAAAATGCTCAGCACCAGGTCGGTTATCAACCCGCCGACGATGACAATGGCAAAGG
>PLSJ01000336.1 GCA_003165115.1 Syntrophaceae bacterium
AGTTTCCAAATGCGTTTGCCCTGGTCAGGTCTTGCAATCATACACCGTTTGTTGTAAGGTCTGGTTATGGCTCGGCCTCTCAGGGTTGAATATCCCGGCGCTCTCTATCATATAACGTCACGCGGGAATGCAGGGCAGAATATCTTCCGATATGACAGGGATCGCCTCTATTTTCTGAGTCTCTTCGGGGAACTCATTGAGAGGTTCAACTGGCTGTGTCACGGTTACTGCCTCATGAACAACCATTATCATCTGATCATAGAGACGCCGCGCGGAAACCTCTCCCGAGGCATGCGGCAGCTCAACGGTATTTACACACAGAAGTACAACCAGCGCTACAAGAAGACGGGGCATGTCTTCCAGGGTAGGTACAAGGCGATTATCGTCAACAGAGACAGCTATCTCCTTGAGCTCTCACGGTATGTAGTCCTTAATCCTGTTCGAGCACACATTGCAGAGAAACCTGAGGAATGGAAATGGAGCAGCTATCGCGCTACCGCAGGCGTGGACACTTCTCCTCAATTTCTGACCACGGAATGGCTCCTCTTCTCAATTCGGCGATCGAAAGAAACGGGCCGAGGACAGGTACAGGCAGTTTGTCTCTAAAGGGATTATCGAAGAATCTCCATGGAAAGAACTGAATGGGCAGATTTTTCTGGGAGATAAGGAGTTCATACGTCAGATCAAAATGGCTCCTGCAGGCCGACTCGGCGAGATACCGAAAAGCCAAAAATACGCTGATCGGCTATCCCTTGCAGAGATCTTCGGCGAGGCCGAGCAGCTCGCTAAGGTTGAAAGGGACAGCCACATCCATACGGCCCACATCCGGTACGGTTACAGGTTCGCGCAAATCGGTGACTACCTCAACATCCATTATGCGACAGCGAGCAGGGCGGTCAAACGGATCATCGAAGAAAGAAAAGGGAATGTGTGATTGCAAGACCTGACCCCATATGCTCCCATATGCTCCCTTTGAGTTGCTCTTCCGAAAAGGGCACTTCCACGCCCCGCGTGTGAGCACCTCTTCCTGATGGCGATCTCCGAGATTCCCGAATATACGGTTGTCCGGCCGCTTATATGGACGCAGAGATTGGTCGCCTTGAGGTAAGGGAGACTTAGTGTTACTATTAGGAATACGCAGGATGTCGGAAGAGGCATGGTAATACCGGAGGAGGCCAAGAATGAGGTTTAAGCGAATAACGACAAATCCGAATCAGATGGGAGGGATGCCCTGCATCCGGAGCCTGAGGATTCCGGTGGCAGCCGTGGTAGGGATGGTTGCTGACGGAATGACCAATGCTGAGATTCTCGAAGCCTATCCCGACCTTGAGGAAGAGGATATAGTTGAAGCGCTACGGTATGCAGCCGTTGCAGTATCCGAAAGGGAATTGCCTTTGGTAATGGCCTCGTGAGATTTCTTGTCGACAACGCACTATCGCCATTTCTCGTGCAAGGACTGAGGGAATCCGGTCATGATGCTATACACGTCCGGGAATATGGATTGCAGGACGCCGACGATCACGTAATTCTCGATAGGGCCGCCCTGGAGAATCGCATTCTCCTATCGGCAGACACGGATTTTGGCACAATTCTCCATAACCGCAGTGATAATGCACCCTCAGTAGTGCTGTTCCGGCGCAGGTTCGGACGCCGTCCACAGGTACAGCTCGCTCTTCTCCTCCAGAATTTGTCTTCCGTTCGAGATGCACTTGAAAAGGGAAGCATTGTAGTCATTGAGGATAATCGGATTCGTATAAGAAGTTTGCCGATTTAGACATGTTCCGGAAGGAATATTTCGCGCTATCCTCGGTGGATCCCGCTCCAGACTTGCAGGTGAAAGCGTCTGCGGATAGCCCTTTCGCGGCCGGAGAGATTTTTGATGGATGGTGCGGTCGCCGGGGTGTCGTCCGGGCCGGAGCGTACTTTTCCGTACGTGAGGACCCGGACACGCCCCGGCGACCGCGCCAGGCGCGAAAAGATCCCGGCCGCGACCCTTAGCTGCGGTATGACGCGTTTATCTTGATATAATCGAAGGTGAGATCCGTCGTATGCATGTCGTAGCAGGCGTTGCCATCATGCAGGTCGACGACCAGCTCTATCTCGCGGTTTGCCGTCATCAGCTCTTTGAGTTTCTCTTCCGAAAAGGGTATCTCGACGCCCCCCCGCGCGAGGACTTCTCCCTGTATGGCGATCTCCACCTTATCGGGGTCGAAGGGGACATTTGCGTCTCCCGCGGCGGCAATCACCCTGCCCCAGTTGGGGTCACAGCCGAAAAAGGCGGTCTTGACGAGGGGGGATCCGGCTATCCTCCGGGCTATCGCTTCGGCGACCTTTTTTCGCAGCGCGCCTTTCACCGTGAGATGGATCACCTTGGTCGCCCCTTCACCGTCCCTGACGATCATGAGGGCGAGGGCCTTCATCACGCGGGCAAGCGTCTGTCTGAACGCGCCCGCCCCGGCTTGCGCGGGTGCGCTGCCCGTGGAGAAGAGCATGACCGTGTCGTTCGTGCTCGTGTCGCCGTCGACGCTGATGCGCTCGAAGCTCTCCCTGCCCAGTACGGGCAGGAGCCGCCCCATCCGTGCGGGCTCCAGCGGGTAATCGGTGAAGACAAAGGCGAGCATCGTCGCCAGGAGGGGGTTTATCATCCCCGCGCCCTTCGCGACGCCCGCGATAGTGCAGTCCGCGGCGCCGGGCATGCGCTCCTCCACGATCTTCTGGTAGGTGTCGGTGGTCATCATGGCGCGTGCGAAGACTTCCAGGCCGTCCTGGCTCAAAGCCCCGACGAGGCCGGGCAGGCCGGCGACGATCGTCTCCACGGGAAGCCGTTTGCCGATCACGCCGGTGGACGCGAAAAGGACCTCGTCCGCCCGTATGTTGAGGCGGCCGGCAAGCTCACTCGCGATGGCCGCGAGGTCACCTATCCCTTCCTCTCCCGTGCAGGCGTTGGCGCACCCGCTGTTGACGAGGAGCGCGCGAACCCGATTCGCCGCCTTCCTCTGGTTGTAGAGGATATGGGCGGCCTTCACCTTATTGCGCGTATAGAGCGCCGTATGCGGCACGGCCCTGTCAAAAAAAGCGAGGCCGAGGTCGAGCCCCGCGGCCTTGATGCCCGACGCAATGCCGGAGAAGCGTGCGCCCTTTATCATGACGTCAGTCCTTGCCGCAGCATCTCTTG
>PLSJ01000190.1 GCA_003165115.1 Syntrophaceae bacterium
GGTATTGAACGTCCTTATTCTCGTCTCCTTCGGGAGCCCCAGATACTTATAGACGACGCGTGTTATTTCCGGGTCTATCTCGACCACGTCGATATGCGCCTTCGGATAGGTCAATTCCATGTAGCGCGGGAAGGTGTACCCCCCTCCCCCTATGGAGAGGGTCTTGAAGGCGCTCTGCGGCTCGTACATCCATTTCAGGACTTCGCCGTAAATCCTCTCGTAGTCATACTCGATATGAAGGGGGTTGTCGAGGCTCACGTATGAATGGATGAGATGGTCGAGCACCAGCGCCTCGAGAGGGGTCCGCCCGTCGGAGCCTTTTGTCTTCGTCAGCTTGATCGTGTAGTAGTCGCTCTCCTTGTAATAATGGGTACGGTCGTTCAGGGGGTTCCGGTAGGCGCCGATGTAGAGCGGCACGAGGGAGAGCACACAGATTGCCACGAACGTGCTCACCGCTATCTTCTTCTTGAAAAGCCCGCCGGCCAAAAGCGCCGTAACGATCAGGATAACACCCATCGTGAAAATGATGTTCCTCGTGCCCATCCAGGAAATCAGCAGAAATCCCGTGGCAAAGGTGCCGATGATGGCCCCGAACGTCGAGAACGCGTAGATCTTCCCTATGACGTTGCCCGCCTTGTTCAGGCTCTGGAGCGTCAGCCTGACGACTACCGGCGAGATGGTGCCCAGTATGCAGCCGGGGATGAAGAAGATGATCGCGGTCACCGCGAAGATGCGCCACATCAGGGAGAAAGGGAATTGGTAGGCGGCGACCATGTTCGTAAGGGGGATGATCGCAAGCGCCGCGACCCCGGACAGGAGGAGCAGTATGCCGAGCGTCCTCCGTTGGGGATAGCGGTCGACCAGCTTTCCCCCGATGTACGCGCCTATGCTGATCCCCGACAATATGACGCCGATAATGCTCGTCCACGTATAAAGAGAGACGCCGACAAAGGGCGCCAGGATGCGCCCTGCCACCATTTCGATGACAAGGGAGCAAAAGCTGGCGATAAACGTGATGATGTAGGCTTCGAAAAGGGCCATGGCTCGCTGCCTCCGCAGGAGATTTAGTGGGTAGTGCGCACGTTATTTGTAGTAGATTTACGCTTCCCTGTCAACTTCTCTCTCCTCTTCTTCCTTCAGCGGAGATTTTCCTTTACTTTGACCAAAAAACATCCTAATCATATTGGCTCGGTCTAAATAATCAGGAAAGAGGTTCCCATGCCAAAGCCCGCGTCGAGAGTAGAAAAGATTCCGCCCTACCTTTTTGCCAGGATAGACAAGAAGAAAAGCGAGGCGCGAAGCAGGGGTCTCGACCTCGTCGATTTCGGTATAGGCGACCCCGACATCCCCACGCCGCCCCATATAGTGAAGGCCATGCAGGAGGCGGTCGCCAGGCCGGCGAACCACAGGTACCCGTCCTACGAAGGTATGCCCGCATTCCGGCAGGCGGCGGCCGATTGGTTCTTTGGCCGGTTCGGCGTCAGGCTCGACCCCGACACAGAGGTGGTCGTCCTGATCGGCTCGAAGGAAGGGATAGCCCATCTGCCGTGGGCGTACATCGAGGAAGGGGACGTGGCCCTCATCCCCTCTCCGGGATACCCGGTCTACAAGATCACCACGCTCCTGGCCGGCGGGACCCCTTATATCATGCCCCTCAAGGAAGAGAACGGGTTCGAGCCGGTCTTCGAGAGCATCCCGGAGGACGTGAAGAGGAAGGCGAAGATATGCTTCCTCAATTACCCGAACAACCCGACCGGCGCGCACGGCAGCGACGGGCTATACGAAAAGGCGATCGACCTCGCCCGGACGCACGACATCCTTATCTGCCATGACGCGGCCTATAGCGAGATAACCTATGATGGCTACAGGGCAAAGAGCATCCTCCAGTTCGACAGGGAGAAGCGGTATTCCGTTGAATTCCTCTCCCTCTCCAAGACCTACTGTATGACCGGGTGGAGGATTGGCTTCGCGGTGGGCAACAGCGAGGCCATACAGAACCTCGGGACGCTCAAGACGAACATCGATTCCGGCGTGTTCCAGGCCATCCAGGAAGCGGGGATCGTGGCGCTGACCGGCAGCCAGGAATGCGTTCGCTCCCTGAACGAGAGGTTCGCCGCGAGGCGGGACCTTGTCGTCGACGGCCTTGAGTCCATCGGGATAAAGGTCCGCAAGCCCCTCGGAGCGCTCTATATATGGGCGCGGGTGCCGGGCGGCTATACGTCGGCCGAATTCGCGGAGATGCTGATCGAGAAGATCGGCGTGGTCGTCACGCCCGGAAGCGGGTTCGGCGAGGAAGGTGAAGGCTATTTCAGGATGTCCATCACCCTCGGCGAGGAGTCCATCCGTGAGGGGATCAGTCGCCTGAAGGGCCTGCGGCTTTAAAGACACCGCGCGGTCCCTTTCGGGCCGCCCACACCCGTACAATAAGGAAATATGGCAGGGATACCGGACATACTCGGCAAAAGACTCATCATCACCGGCGACATCAACACGGGAAAAACCACGGTATCGAGGACCCTGATGGAATCGCTGTGCCGCCGCGGCCTGTCCGCCCGGATCATCGTCGTCGACATGGCGCCGGAAATTCCCGAAAAGACAGCTATCGAGCGGGGTATACTGGGCATCGGCGGAAAACTGACCGCCCCGTGCGTAGCGGTCGCCTATCTTTCCGCCCCTATCCGCCCACCGCGCCTGACCGCGAAGTCGGAAGAAGAAGCCTTCCTTATCGCGACGGAAAACACGCATCGGATCGACCGGCTTCTCCAAGAGTTCCAGGCGAGCGGCAGGGACATCCTCTTCATCAACGACGTCAGCATGTACCTTCAGACAGGGTCGGCGCACGATCTCTTAAGCCGCATCGAGCCGGCCGGGACCGTCGTGGCAAACGGCTACTGCGGACACAAGCTCGGCGGCGGCGCGCTCTCTTCCAGAGAGGCGGGGGAGATGAAAAAGCTGATCTCCGCCTTCACCTACCGCCTCCGCCTGCCCGGTCAAAGCTTGGAAGAAGCCCTGGGGGAGAAATGAAGGCATCACTCTTTCGGCGCGTTTTCTTTGAAGAAATTCGTCAGGAATTCGCCGTCCTTCGGTGAAAGGTCGAACTTGAAAACAGCTTCCTCGACCAGGCGGTGTATCGGCCGCGCCGGTCGCTCCTGCAAGCCGGCCGATATCCACTTGATCGCCCTTCTCAAGTCCTCCCCTTCCGGCAATGGATAGGTCATCTGTGCCCTCCCCTCTCTCGCGTCCGCGTAAGCCGTTTTCTAGATAATAAATCGAAACGCCCGTTTTCTCAACTCCCTGGAGCTTATCTCGATCCCCCCAGGCGGGAATCTTTATTTCCCGGCACCGGGAACGGCGCCCGGCTCTATTCCGTAGAGGTCTTTGAACGTCGGCACCTTTACTTCCCTGGGCACGGGATCCTCATACCCGAACCGGGTCACGTTTTGTTGCAGCTCTGCCCATGCGTCCTTTACGAGAGCAGGGTCGGTCAGGACTTCGAGGCCCGCTGCCGCCATGTATTTGCTCACCTGCAATGCCGCTTTCATGGCGGGGTCGGTCCCCGTCTGGCAGACCGCCATCCACGAGTGGAGAGGGGTCCCCTTGACGACAGTGGCGGCGAAGAACTGCACCGTCGGGAACCTCCAGGTGAAATTGACGTCCGTTGACGCCTTGCTGTTGGGGACATCGGGGAAGGTGCGGGTGAAATCGGGCGTCTTCACCCCGGTGCTGAACGGCTCTCCCTCTGATTTCTTGCCCATGACGCTCAGGACAGTCTGGCCGAACTTCTGGTCTTCGGGAGTGAAGGCAGGCGCGCCGACCAGCTTTACCACCTCATCGCCCATCCTTGCGAGGGCACGGTTCGGGAGGTACTCGTAGACGGCCGTCAGTATCTGGTACTCCGATTTGGTCTGGGTCATCAGGGCTGCCCCTTTCGAGATGTCGATAAGCCAACCCCTGATCTGGTCTACCTGGGCCCTCCTGGGGGCGCGGATGAAATACCAGACCTCGGCAGAGGGCGGGACCACATTGGGCGCCTCGCCGCCCTTAGAGATTATGTAGTGGATCCTCGCCTCCGGGGGCACGTGTTCCCGCATGAAGTTTGCGCCCACATCCATCAGCTCCACCGCGTCCAGGGCGCTCCTCCCCGCCTCCGGGGCGACCGCCGCGTGCGAGGCCTTGCCGTGAAAACGGAACTTCAGGTTGTCCATCGCGAGAGAAGAGGCGTAATCGACCCCGTTCACGTCCATGGGGTGCCATGTTATCATGACGTCCGTGCCGTCGAAGACGCCGTCCCTGTTCATATAGACCTTGCCCACCAGGGTCTCCTCGGCCGGTGTGCCGAAGAGCTTCACCGTCCCGGCGATCCCGTGCTTCTCCATCGCCTTCGCCATCGCGATGGCAGCGGTCGCGCTTGCCGTACCGAACAGGTTGTGGCCGCAGCCATGACCCGGCGCGCCCTGGATGATCGGTTTCTGGGTCGCTATCCCCTTCTGCTGCGAGAGGCTGGGAAGGGCATCGAATTCGCCCATGATGCCGACAACCGGCTTACCCGAGCCCCACGTGGCGACAAAGGCGGTGGGCATGCCTGCGACGCCTTTTTCGATCCTGAACCCGTTTGCCGCAAGGTACTGCTGGAGTCTTGCCGAAGATTTGAATTCCACGAGGCTCAATTCCGGGTTCTCCCAGATGTACGTGGCCACATCCTTGTAAGCGGCCTTGTCCTGATCGACCCACGAGATCGCCGTCTTCATGGCCGGCGTCAATTCACGGGCAGGAAGCGCGGAAAATGAGCCGGGCACAACGGTGAGGAGAATAACGGCCAAAGCACGAACTGCGCAGGTCCTGATCATGTTGCCCTCCTTCTTGTCTTCGGTAAGGTGAGTACGGGATATCTCTTTAATAACCCTCACGGGCAGTCTATTCTGACTCATCTGTCGAGGCAAGGTCAATAAAATTCTCTCGGGGGCGGAGCCGTTATCCGGTTTACCCGCCGGCGACTGTACGGCTGTTATCGCTTTCTGCGTGACGGGAAACCGGGGAAGGAGTACAAGTGGTTCAGGAATGTCATGATATTCAGGGAGCTTACAAGGCTACAGGAACAAACTGCTTTAACTTCGTGGAAGTCGCCTGTACCTCCCATAAATACCAAGCCTCACATTCAGCCGCAAGAGGTGGTAGAATATGTGGAACAGGTCGCGAAGGCGGATAAGAGGGCATTCGCCCGATACCGCGACGAATGTGATAAGCCGTCCTGGAGATATGAATCGTATGCGTTGCGGTTATTGCGAACGACGATGCGAGATAGCAGAGGGCAAAACTGGGTTTTGCCGCATGTACACCGTCTCGGGAGACATTCTTAGAGAGCGGTTTCCGCACCGTTGGAGCTCCTGCGGGTCACAGCTCCTGGAAGCGATGCCTTTCTATCATGTCTATCCGGGAAGCCGATGCCTGGCCATAGGCACGACCGGTTGCAATTTCCGCTGCCGGTATTGCTCGAACGCCTATATTGCAAAGGAAGACCCGGAAATTCAGCAGGACCGGATGTACCGTCTCGCGCCCCGCCAATTGGTAGGCCTGGCGCGAAAGCTCAACTGCCGCAGCATCATATTCAACGTCAACGAGCCTACTGTTTCTCTCCCGACGCTCTTAGAGGTAGCGCAGGAGGCGAAGGCGGCGGCCATTCCCATGGGATGCCTTACGAACGGCTACACGACCGTCGAGTCCACGGAGGTCCTGGCGTCTATCTTTTCTTTCTTCAATGTAAGCCTCAAGGGGATTTCCGCCCGCTTCAACAAAACGTATATCGGCATCGATTCTTCCAGGCCCGTGTTGCGCAATATCAGGACGCTGGCGCAGGTCCGGCACGTGGAGATAACAACGCCCATCGTCCAGGGGGCGAACGACAACGAGATCGACACGATTGCGGACTTCATCGCAGGGGTCGATCCGGAAATACCATGGCACGTGTTTCGTCTCCTTCCGGAAGATGAGATGAAGGGTGCCAAATATCCCGATATTCATGCGATCGACGCAGCCCTGCAGTCCGCGAGGACGAGACTCCCCTACGTCTATTTTCACAATTTTATCGGCTCCGAATGGGTGCACACCCTCTGCCCCGGTTGCGGTCATGTGGTGATCGAGCGCTTCAGCCTCGGGTGCGGGGGCGATAGGCTCAAAAGACTGCTTTGCGAGGATAGCAGATGCCCCGACTGTGGCCGGGAAATCAGGTTACTGAGAGAAAACGCCTGCCTCGGGGATATATAGAAAGGATGCAACAATGAGCATAGCGATCGTGGATGCCAGGGGGTGGCAGAACACCCTGGACCTTAAAACGGGCGAGAAGACGGGCGCGGCCGGGGCCGTGGTGGAGATGGTCAAAGGTGTGTTGCAAAGGCACCCCTATCCGGGCGATATGGACCCGGGAAGCAACCGTTGGGTCACTGATACGGCGTTCGACCTCATCGACCGCTATGGCCCCCGCTTTGTCTTCCTCACCTATGCGGCACAGTATTTTTCGGGTCGATATGCGCCCATGGCGAGCGACGAGCGGGCAAGGATGATTACCGATATCTTCCTGGAGGCGGAGCGATTCATCAACGCATCCGGTTTCGCCGCCATAATGGTGGGGACGGGGGACATGACGCCGTTCTTGGGTTTTATCGACGCAACCGGAATCGACGGCCTTGCCGTCTGCACGCACTGGTCAACGAGATACGCCGGCCTGTACGGCCCGAGTCAGGAGGACATGAGACGCCTGAGAGCGCATCCGCACATCGAGAAGATCGTTCCGCGGGAAGAAATCGGAAAGCTTTTCGGCGGGAGCCCCGAACAGATATCGAAAGTCCCCGAATACCTCATGCTTGCCCGTGAGGGTTATGCGTTCAGGACCGTAAGCGACGCCAAGAAGACGCCGGTGATGATTCCGGCCCTCAATTTCCATGTCCCCCTGTACGCGCCGGGCCACGCCGTGGAAGCCGTTACCGGCATCAGGAGAGCGATAGAAGAAGACCTCTCGGAAAGAAATGTCGTCCTGATCGTCCTGGAGGGCATAGGGGTGAGCGAGTTTCCATGGCCCCACCTGTCGTGCCGGAACGGCACGGAATGGTTTTACTACGAGCCCGGAGAGGCCCAATACCTGACAGTCACGTCGGGTGAGCACCGTTTTCTCGACTATCCCACGGGAACGGGGTGCAAATACCTCGATAAGGCGGAGGCAACGAGGAGCTACCCTTACTCCGGGATTTTCAAGTCGGTCCCCGAAGGCACCTTTGCGCGCACGTTTCCGGGGAAAAGCATCGCCGTCGGAAACAGGAGCATGTTCATGCACATGGTGACCGGCGCGGACCTTTCGGTCGAGTGCTTTGCGCGAAACCTCTACAACCAGGGCACGATGGCCGTGATCCATCGGGAGGACAAAGCGTGATAACTCAAGGTCATCCCCGAACTTCGGCCCGTCGTGACGCGCTTTTTCCGCACCTATAGTTTCTCGATCCTCACCGCACAGGCTTTGTACTCCGCGGTCCGGCACACGGGGTCAAAGGCAGGATTGGTCAGCCAGTTCGCGCAGGCTTCGCGGAAATGAAAGGCCATCCACACCATTCCCCTGGGGACCTGGTCGGTTATCCTGGCCTTGACCCGCACCTCGCCGCGCCGTGATGTCACCCGGACCATCTCACCGTTTTCGATCTCCATAGCCAACGCGTCCTCGGGCGACACATCCGCGGTCTCCTCACCCAGGAGCCTGTTCAGGCCGGGAGCGCGACCGGTCTGGGTCCTGGTGTGATAATGGTAGAGTCTCCGTCCCGTGCTCAGGACAAAGGGATATTCCCGGTCCGTAACTTCGGCGGGCGGTGTCCAGTCGGACGGGACAAACCGCGCGAGGCCGCAGGTAAAATGGCCTTCCTTGTGCAGGAACGTGGTGCCGGGGTGGTCCTCCCCAAGGACCGGCCATTGCAGACCGTCCCCTTCGAGACGCGCATACTTGATGCCGGTCATTGCCGGGGCAAGCACGGATATTTCGTTATCCCACAATTCCCTGGCGCTGGCGGAAGCCCAATCATGCCCCATGCGCCTCGCTATCTCTTTGAATATCCACCAGTTCGGCTTCGCAACGCCTGGGGCCTTGCTCACCCCACGCACCCGGCTCACCCGCCTTTCGCTATTGGTGAAGGTGCCGTCGTTCTCGCTCCATGCGGCGGCGGGAAAGATGACATGGGCAAAACGGGTCGTCTCCGTGGGGAAGTTGTCCTGGCAGACCAGGAATTCGGCCGACGACAGGCACTTCTCCACATGCCTGATATCGGGCTCGGTATTCGCGAGGTTTTCGCCAAAAACATAGAATGCCTTAATCCTGCCGTCAAGGAGACCCTCCATCATGTCGGGCAGCATCATTCCCGGCTTTTCAGGCAGCTTCTCCACGCCCCACGCGGCCCTGAATTTGGCCTGCGCACCAGGGTCGTCCACGCGCTGATATCCCGGAAAGACGTTCGGCAGGGCGCCCATGTCGCATGCCCCCTGGACGTTGTTCTGTCCCCTCAGGGGGTTTACGCCGCCGCACTCGAAGCCCACGTTTCCCAGGAGCATCTGCAGGTTGGCGCAGCTCGTCACATTGTTCACCCCGCTCGTGTGCTCGGTGATCCCGAGGGTGTAGATAAGCATCCCCGGTCTCACGGCGGCCAGCCTTCTCGCGACCAGGCGGATCGTTTCCGCGTCTATGCCGCATATCCCGGACGCCCGTTCCGGCGGATACTCCAGGACCTTTTGCTTCAGCTCCTCGAAGCCCACGGTGCATGAATCGACGTAGGCCTTATCGTAAAGGTCTTCGGTAATGAGCACGTACATGAGCCCGTTGAGCAGGGCAATGTCACTTCCCACCTTGATCTGCAGATGCTTTGTGGCGCGTAGGGCGAGATCGGTGGCGCGGGGATCGACGACGTAAAGCTCCGCGCCCT
>PLSJ01000386.1 GCA_003165115.1 Syntrophaceae bacterium
GTTTCTTCTATTACCTGGGAGAAGCCGTGAAAATGCTGAAAAAAGGTGGGGCAGGGGGCTTGCCGCAATTCAGCCCCGAGTACCGCCTGTCCCTTTCAGTGTTCACGCGACACTATTTTGACTCATTCTTTGCCGGAATCAGCTCTCCTCTGGCTATGGTTTTCGACAACTACCAGGACGCGCCGGAGGGTTCGGCGATCCACGAGGTGATGAAGGACGCCCTGAAGCTCCTGCCCGATTTCATCCGGGTGTTTATTGTCAGCAGAACGGGATTCCCGCCGCAGTTCTCCGTGCTTGAAGCAGAGAGCATAGTCGCCACGGTCGGGTGGGAGGAGATTCGCTTCACCCTCGACGAGGTGCGGAAAATCGTTCAGGCACGTAAAAAGGACGCCCTGGGAGAGGAGACCCTGCAAAAACTCCACAAGGAGAGCCAGGGCTGGATTTCGGCAATCGTGATGATGCTTGCCGACAAACAGATAGTGACCCTCGAGCCGGGGACTGTCGGCCGGTCCTCGGTCTTCAACTATTTTACCATGGAGGTATTCCATAAGTTCGACGCGCGTCTGAAAGAGTTCCTGCTCAAGATCGCGCAACTGAGCTCGATAACGCCCGAGATCGCCTGTCAACTAACCGGGGTCCGCGAAGGAGACGCCTTTCTTGCGCACCTGCATCGCAACCATTATTTCACGGACCGCTATGGCGGTTCATATCGTTTTCATCCGCTCTTCCGGGAGTTTCTTCTGGACAGGGCAAGAGGCGCCTTTGACGCCGGTCAGCGTGCGACGCTGTCAATGACGGCCGGCAGCCTTCTATCGAAATCAGGCCGGATCGAGGATGCTATCCGGTTGTTTCTGGACGCACGCGCCTTTAAGGAGGCCCTCGCGCTTTTGCTCGGGTACGCGCAGAAGCTTCTGAGCATGGGGCGATTTGCCACACTGCGGGAATGGGCCGATAGCATTCCCGAGGACGTTAAGCGCGATGCGCCGTGGCTTTTCTACTGGCTCGGGATGAGTTGTCTCACGGCCGATCCCCCGAGGGCACGGCGGTGTCTTGAGACGGCATTTGCCCTGTTCGAATCAAAAGCGGACGCCATGGGCTCTCTTTTGTCGGCGGCAGGAGTCATGAACAGCATCGTGCTTGAGTGGGACGACTACCGGCCTCTCGACCGGTGGATCGAATGGATCGACAGAAACGTGGACTCCGAGGTGCCCTTATCGCACCCCGACACAGAAGCGAGCGTGGCAGCGGCGATGGTGTCCGGTCTCACCTGGAGGGCGCCATGGCATCCTAAGATGGCGACATGGGTCGCCCGGGCCCTCGGCGCAAGCCAAAAGGTAGAGAACGTCGAACTCCGCCTCATGGTGCGGGGTACCGTCATAGAATACCATACGCAATTCGGCGATGTTGCGCAGATGTACGATCTTGCGGAGGAATTCAGACGGTTGACGCTGTCGCCCCAGACGCCGCCTTTGGTGCAGCTCGCGTTCATGATTCGGGCGGGACAGCTCCACGATTGGGTAAAAGGCTCGTGGGACAAGACCATGGGCTTCATTACCAAGGCAATCGACTTGGCGACGGAGTTAGGCTCCGATTTTCATCTCGGCACCATCTATTCCCATGCCACCATCGCGGCCCTTGAAATGAACGACCTCGGTTTGGCAAGCGAATTCCTGGGGCGGATCGATACGTTGAATCTTGCGGACAAACGGGTCATGGAGGCCCTCTGCTTTTTTCTCCGGGCTTTTTACTATCTGGCGAAAAACAGCCCGGCCGAAGCTTACCGTGCGGCGGAGAAAGGATTGCGCTCCGCCCTCGGAAGCGGGGCCCGTATTGCCGAAGCCTATGGCCGGACCTGCCTCGCCTGCGTGCTTCGCAAGACAGGGAAGGAGGGGGACGCCGCGGCGCAGCTCGATATGGTGGAAACGATGCTTCGTGGTCTCGACGTCACCCACAGTCTCTATCTCGTCCGGCTCACCAGGGCGATCCTCTCGCTCGATCGGGGAGACATTATAGAGGCACGAAGGATCCTGAGAGAAGCCTTCGGCATGGGACGCGGCAAGGGATATGGAGTAACGCTTTATTTCTGGTGGCAGCGTGAAGATATGGCCCGTCTGTGTGCAGAAGCCCTGAAAGAGGGTGTTGAGGTCGAGTACGCGAACGAATTGATCAGGAGATATGGGCTCGATGTCCCGGACGGCGATGAGTCCATACCTGAATGGCCATGGCAGCTTCGTATCCAGACGTTTGGGGGGCTTCGCATAGTGGTGGACGGAAAACTTCTCAAGTTCTCGGGCAAGATTCAAAAGCGGCCCCTTGCTCTTCTGAAGGCGTTGATTGTGCTTGGAGGCCGGGAAGTTCGCCAGGAGGCAGTCGAGGATCTCCTGTGGCCCGAGGCGGAGGGCGACGCGGCCCGAGTCTCTTTCAAGGCCACCCTTGGCCGGCATCGCCATCTTTTAGGAAAGGAAAATGTGATCGAGCTTAAAGATCGCAAACTGACCCTCGCAGGAAGCCGTAGTTGGCTCGACACGAATTCGGCGGAAAAGCTTTCCCGAAACATAGCCGGGATAAGCAGCACGCGCCGTGAGGGAAGTCCTGACGACGCGCTGGCCCTCGCTTATGAGCTTTTGGACCTTTACAAAGGAGAGTTTTTGGCCGGGGACGACGAGCTGTGGATTGACCGGTGTCGACAGATGCAAAGAAAGCGGTTCGTCACGGCCGTCGAGACTGTTGGCGCTGTTCTCATCGAGGCCGGCAAAAGCCGGGAGGCGGCCGGGGTTTATCAGGCCGCAATTCAAAAGGGCATACTCCGGGAGGAGTTGAGTTCACCTTTGCGCGTGGGATAACAGCGAGGGATTTGCCGCATCGTCTCCGGTCGTCTCTCCTTTTTCATAAGACCTCCCCGCACCCCAATCCTACCTTTTGGTTATATATTGGCATAATCATACCTTAACGTATCTTTTGTCGGTCCGCCACCGCGGGGCTTCCATAGGCACGAAGGCATGCCCGGAAGCTGTTTCCCTTTAACGGCGCGTACTTTCCCCTTTTCCAATCCTCTATTCAGGTAGTGGCACGATTGTTGCTCATACGATCCACAGGTATCTATGAGGAAAGGAGAAACACTATGAGAAAGATAGCCATATACGGGAAAGGCGGCATCGGAAAATCGACTACCACCCAGAACACCGTGGCGGCCCTTGCGGAAATGGGAAAGAAGATCATGGTTGTCGGCTGCGATCCGAAGGCCGACTCAACCCGCCTGCTTCTGGGCGGTCTTTCCCAAAAGACCGTTCTCGACACGCTTCGGGCCGAAGGCGAAGACCTCGACCTCGAAGACGTGATGAAGCTTGGCTTCAAGGGGATCAGGTGCGTTGAATCGGGTGGGCCTGAGCCGGGCGTCGGATGCGCCGGCCGGGGCATCATCACGTCCATCAATCTTCTCGAACAGCTCGGCGCCTATTCGGACGAGATCGGTCTCGATTATGCCTTCTACGACGTCCTCGGCGACGTTGTCTGCGGCGGGTTCGCCATGCCCATC
>PLSJ01000521.1 GCA_003165115.1 Syntrophaceae bacterium
CGACACGCCCGCCATCAACTGGGGCATGTACCGCCAGATGCTCTTTGACGAAAAAACCATGGTCGGCCCCGTCCTCGCGTTCTCCGACATGGGGAAGATGTTCCACAACAAGTATGCCCCGAAGAATATTCCCATGCCCTTCGCGACCGTCCTCAACCCCGACCCGCTCTCGGCCATCGCGAGCTGCGCGCCCGCGGCAATCCCGGAGGATGAGTTCACGAGCCTCCTCATGGGCGAGCCGGTGGAGGTCGTCAAGTGCGAGACGTGCGACCTTTACGTGCCCGCGCACGCGGAGATTATCATCGAAGGCGTGATCGTCCCCAACGTCACTATCGAGGAGGCGCCCTTCGGCGAATATACCGGGTACAGGACGAGCCCGAGGGAAAAGAGGACCGTCTACCGGGTGAAGGCGATCACCATGCGCAAGAAGCCGATCATGCCGGTCTCGAACATGGGCGTCCCGACGGATGAGGGACAGCTCCTCAGGGCCTTCTCTCTTGCCCTGGAGATGGAGAGGTTGCTGAAGGACCAGGGGATCCCGGTCACGGGCGTCTACATGCTGCCCGAATCGACGCACCATCTCGTCGTGGTCGGCGTGAAGCCTATTTACGCGAACATCGCCACGCAGATCGGCCAGCTCGTCTTCGGCAGCAAGCTCGGGCCCTGGTTCCACATGGTGGTGGTCGTTGATGACAAGACGGATATTTACAGCAAGGATGAGCTGATACACGCGCTCAGCACCAAGTGCCATCCGGTCACGGGCATAAGGGTCACGGAACATGGGGTGGGCACGCCCCTGAACCCGTTCGTCGGCCCGGAGGAACGGCGCCTCGGCACCGCCCCGAAGGTGGTCTTCGATTGTCTCTTCCCGCTCGGCTGGCCGGCCTCCGATGTCCCCATAACGGTGTCGTTCAAGAACGTATACCCGAAGGAGATCCAGGAAAAGGTGATCGCCAACTGGACGAAATACGGGTTCAAGGAATAGGCCCGCCGTCCTTCGACGGGAAAGAGGCGGTTTGAAAAGCATATAAGCAGGAGGATATTATGGCAACCTGGGATACATTCATAGAGAAGGATTTCGCGAGCATGGAAGAGGATGTCGAGAAGGTCGTGGTAATACGCGACCTGACACCCGGCAGGACGAAGTATCGCTCGACCTATGCGAAGGTCAAGGTATCGAAGGACCCGGGGAAGTACCCGGAAACGCTGCGGGTGCGCCTCGGCAGGGGGCAGCTTATAGAGAGCCCCTGCTCCATGCAGATACTGGAGTTCGTCAACGTCATCCCGAAAGGGCTTTAGCGTGGAGACGCTGCGGGATTACCTTGATTTCATGAAGGGCCGCGGCCTTATGCTGGAGATAGGCGATAAGGTCAGCCGCGAGGATATCCCCGAGCTGATAGAGGTGCTCGCGGACCGCGGAAAGGTGATCCACTTCAGCAACATCGACGGATACGCGTGCGGGATGGCGGCCAACCTGGCGCCGTCCATAGACGCGCTGAGCGCAGCCGTCGGGAAAATCGACCGCTTCGTCGAGGCGGGAAACAATGCCGAAGAGAAGGTCGCCGTGGATGCGGCGGGGCTGACGGTGGTCGAGATGGCGGGCCGCGACATCCTGTCCGTGCTCCCCATTCTCAAGCACTGCGAGAAGGATTCGGCCCCGTTCATTACCACGGCCATCGTCTCGTCGCGCGACCCCGATTCGGGCGTCGTCGGCCGCGGTGTCCACAGGCTCGAATACCGTGGCGGCAACCGGCTCGGGGTGACCCTCATCAATCCGCCCCTTTCGGACATACTGGAGAAGTACAAGGCCAGGGGGGAACGGATGCGGCTCCTGGTCACACTGGGCGTGGACCCCGTGCTCTTTCTGTCCATGGCGATGAAGGCAGTGCCCGGCAGGGACAAGCTCGAAGTTGCGGGGTGACTGAAGGGGCAGGGTATCAAGGTCATCAGACCGGCCGGTCCGGATATCGACGTGCCGGCCGGTGCGGAGTTCTACCTCGAAGGGGAGGTCGATTACGCGGACGTAAGGCCGGACGGTCCGCTGGGCGAGATAGGCGGCTACTATATGGCACTGGAGGCGACGCCCACCATGACGGTGAGCCGCATCTTCCACCGGCCGGACCCCCTCTACCACGCGCTCATGCCGACGGGCCTCGAAGGCGACGCCTATCTGACGTTCGTGAGCAGGGCCCACGTGGAAGGGTTCGTGAAGAAACAGTTTCCCTTTGTAGGCGAGATCGTCTTTGTCCCAAAGACATTCGGGTCGTCGGTCGTCGTCTCTGTAAGACCCGCGGCGCGCGCGCAGGTGCGCAGCCTTATCATGTTCATGACGGGTTTCCCCATGATAAAGAAAGTAATCGTCGTCGATGAGGACGTGGACGCGCACAACCTGCGCGACGTGGAGTGGGCGGTTATCACGAGGTGCCTTGCCGACGAAGACGTGATCGTGGCGGCGCACCTCCAGGGTCAGCCGATCGACCCGCAGTCGGCCGGTGGCGCGGGCGTCGCGAAGATGGGTATCGACGCGACAATGCAGGGCAAACATATCGAGGAGCGGGCACGTGTCGCAACGGGCAACCGGGAGCGCGTGGCCGCGGTCTTGCGATCTATCGGAGGTGTGGCATGAGCGGAATCATCATTGGTATAACAGGGGCCACGGGCGTCATCTACGGCGTACGCGCCGTCGAGGCGCTCTCTGCGATGGGCGTGGAGACGCACCTGGTGGTGACGTCATCGGCCGCGAGGAACCTCGCCCTGGAGACCGATTACACGGTCGACCAGCTCAAATCTATGGCGTCCGCATTCTACGACGTCAATGACGTGGGAGAGGCCATCGCGAGCGGCTCGTTCAAGGTTGACGGCATGGTCGTCATGCCGTGCTCGATAAAGACGCTTTCCGGGATTGCGAACTCGTTCAATTACAACCTGCTCATAAGGGCCGCTGACGTGACGCTGAAGGAGCGGCGGAGGCTGGTCCTTGCGGTGCGGGAGACCCCTCTGCACGAAGGACACCTCGAACTTATGACGAAGGTTACACGGATGGGTGCGGTCATTATGCCCCCTGTCCCCGCCTTTTACCATATGCCGAGGACCATAGACGACCTGATCGATCAGACCGTGGGAAAGATGCTCGATTTGTTTTCTCTCGACGGACACCTTTTCAGGAGATGGGGCAGCGTGGACGACGCGATGGTTGCAGAAGCGCGGGCAAAATGAGACAAGTCCCGGAGAGGCCCATGGATGCGCACCGGAGTCTCAAGCTCACGGGCACCGTGGTGAGCGGCCTGGGTCAATCGGCGTCTTTCCTCGCCATCCCCTGGGTCAGCGGCCAGCTTGTCTCCAGGCTCAATTTCTCTCCGTACCTGGGGACCCTCAATATCGACGTACACTATCCCCGAATACAGAAGGTGCTCAAACGGCTTGGCAAAGAGCGGATCGTGCCGGCCGAGGAGGGTTTCTGCGACGCCCTGGTATTCGGAGGCACCATTGCGGGCCGCTACCCCTGCGGCGTGATACTGCCGCTCGTGCCTGGCTATCCCGCGTCGATCCTTGAGGTAGTGGCGCCGGTTCACCTGAAAAAGGCATTGGGCGTAAGCGACGGTGACGGTATTGAATTTGTTATATACACATAAGTTTTGCTTATGGTGTATAATATTAAATGTTTTGCTTTATATACGCAGCGGCGTTTATATAGATACCTTGGTGTATTAGAGTAAACCCGTCCTTCAGGAGAAAAGCCTCTTGCCTTCGGAAGCGCGGGAGAGCAGGGATCGCCACAAACATGAGGAAAGGAGGTTTTGTATGCCCGTCCTGTTTACGCAGTCGTGGGACATCATTCAGGGAAAGGAGGATGCCTATGCGGAGTTCGTGAAGAGTACGCTGATACCGGGGATGACGGCAATAGGACTCGAATCGGTGGGCGCGTATTACGTGGAGGTGGGCTTCGGGCCAAGGATCGTGGGCGTGCACCGTGCGAATGACGCGGAGGCGCTCTGCCGGTCTACCGGCACGAGCGAGTTCAAGCAGCTCACGCTCCAGGTCAAAGCGCTCGTGCAAAACTACCGTGCAGCCATCCTCGAGCCTGCGGGGAGGATAAAGCGGACGGAATATGTGATCCAGAAAGGCGTCTGGAAGTTTAACCAGTACTACGACCTGCGGCCGGCCTCAAAGAAGGAATACGCCGATTTTATTCTCAACGAGTACATACCGACGCTCGGAAAACTGAATTACCTGGAGATCACGGGGGGATGGAACGTGGTCCTGGGCGGCGTCAGCGAAATCGTCGCGGAGTTGACGTTCAAGGACCCGGTCGACATCGGCCGCATGCTCGCGAGTCCGGAATTCAGGCATATATCAATCAAACTTCAGGAAGAGTTCGCGATCAACTACCAGAACAGGATCATGCGCTGTACGGAGCGTTTTGACGAACCGAGATGGTTCAGACTTTAGCCGTAAAATAAAAAAAAGGGGGGGTTTATGGCAAAACAATTCATGGATCCACACGATGTTCCTGCAATCCCGGGCACGGAAGGCTGGGAGAGACTCTATCCGTATCAGTACCAGTTTTCGAAGGTAGACCCGGAAAGGTCGGCCTTCGAATCGAGCCAGATCTGGTTTTATGACGGCCTGCACTACCCTGAACCGCATTATCCTTTCGACCTGATATGGGATGAGGCATGGTCTCTGGCTCTGTCGCAGTACAACACGCGCCACTGGCTCATTCCGCCCGCTCTCGGCATAGACCACAGGATCGTCAACGGCTACGTCTACATCAGCCCTGTGGGCGTCGCCGACCCGGCGGACATCCCGAAGCGTGTGCCCCATTTTATGGAAAGGGCAGGGTACTACTTTCAGAATTGGGACAGGCTTTACGAGAACTGGAAAAAGAAGATGACCGGGGTAATCGACAGATTGGAGGCGATGAACTTTACCGAGCTGCCGGAAATGGAGGACATAAGCGTCATCAAGGAGGGCCTGGGGATCGGGAGCGGCTACAAGCTCCTGAAACAGTACGACGACCTCATCGACCTCGGACTCCTGTGCTGGCAGTACCATTTCGAGTTCCTCAATCTGGCCTACGCCGCGCAGGTCACCTTTTTCCAGACGGCCGATCAGATCTTCCCCGGTATCCCCATGTCGACCCTGACGAAGCTGTCGGCGGGATTCGACCCGATCCTTTTCCGGCCCGATGCGGAGTTGATCAGGCTTGCCAAGCTAGCCATCGAAGTGGGCATCGAAGACCTGATCCTGAAGCCGCTCAAGGCAGAAGATCTGATGAAAGAGCTGTCGACGCACCCCGTGGGTAAGGAGTGGCTCAAGGAGCTGGAGAAGTCGAGGTACCCGTGGTTCCATATCTCGACGGGCACCGGCTGGTATCATACGCACATAAGCTGGAACGACAACCTCAACATCCCCTTCGACGCCATCAGGACCAACATCACGACGCTGAAGTCAGGCAGAGAGATCGGGAGACCGACGGCGCAGATACTGAAGGAACGGGACAGGATCGCGGACGAATACAGGAAGCTGATCAAGACGGACGCGGACAGGGAGGCATTCGACCAGGGGCTCTCCATAGCGAGGCTGGTGCTCCCCTATGCCGAGGACCACAACTTTTATGTGGAGCACTGGTTCCATACCCTTTTCTGGGCAAAAGTGCGCCAGGTAGGCCAGATCCTGCAGAACGCGGGCTTCATCGAAAACGCCGACGAGGACATATGGTTCTTCAGGCGTGATGAGATCAAGCAGGCCCTGTGGGACCACGTAACCTCATGGTCGACAGGCGTGAGGGCGAGGGGACCTTCATACTGGCCGAAAGAAATCGCCTGGAGGAAGGGCGTTTATGCGAAGTTCAAGGAGTGGCAGCCCCCTGCCGCCCTCGGCACGCCGCCCGATGTCGTCACCGAGCCTTTCACCATCGTCCTCTGGGGTGTGACGAACAACGTGCTCCAGTCATGGCTCGGCAGCGGCGGGGATGGGGGGTCGGAAAACGAAATACAGGGTTCACCCGGCTCCTCGGGCACGGCCGAAGGCCCGGCCAGGGTGCTGAAGACCGTGGAGCAGCTTGCGGACCTCAAACAGGGTGAGATACTCGTGGCGACCACCACATCGCCCAGTTGGGCGCCCTCCTTTGTAAAAATAGCGGGGGCCGTCACCGACGTGGGCGGGCCGATGTGCCACGCCGCCATCGTATGCAGGGAATACGGGTTGCCCACCGTTGTCGGGACGGGCAAGGGCACACAACTCATAAAGACCGGTGACATCATCCGGATCGACGGAGACACGGGTCTTGTCACCATAGTGAAGCGCGCGGGATAAAAGGTGCTTTCGCCCAACGGGTGGGAAGGGCGGTGAGACGTCCGCCTTTTCGCCCGTTGGGCACAGATACCGGGGGGGACACCATGACAGACAAAGAAAAGCGGTTGACAATCTGGTACGAAGAGATGGAAGGGGCCGATTATCCTCTTGTAGGCAAGAAGAACGCCAACCTCGGGGAGATGATCAAGGCGGGCATACCCGTCTCTCCCGGCTTCTCCGTCACTATTTGTGCGAACGACAAATTCATCACGGACACGGGCATCAAGTCGGAGTTGGAGAAACGGCTGCCCGATCTGGGGGAAGTGACGTACGAATCGGCGAAGGAGGCAAGCGACTTTGCCGTGGGCCTGATCGAGCAGACCGACCTGCCGGCGGACCTGGAGGACGCGATCCTGTCCGCGTACACGCAGCTCTGCGAGAGGTGCGGGCTGCCCGCCTGCCCGGTCGCCGTGCGCAGCAGCGGCTCCGTGTCGATGCCCGGTCAGATGGAAACCTATCTGAACATCCGGGGGGAACGCGACCTGATCGCGTACGTGAGAAAGTGCTGGTCGAGCGCCTACAACACAGAGGCGATCATGTACCGCATGAACAAGGGCATGGCTTTTCTGTTCAATATAGGGGTCGGCATACCCAAGATGGTCAATTCGAGGGTATCCGGGATCATCTTCACCCTGAACCCCGTGAACGGGGACCTTTCGAAGATATCGATAGACGTGAGCTACGGACTGGGTGAGGCCGTGGTGAGCGGCATCGTCACTCCCGATACCTGTCTCGTCGATAAGGTGACGATGGAGCCGATAAAGACGACGCTGGGCAGCAAGGAGATACAGTGTGTCTACAGGGAGGGCGGAAGCGATATCATCACGTGCGACGTGCCGGAAGGGAAGAGGCGGATGACGTGCCTGTCCAGGCAGGAGATGCTGGAGCTTGCGCGTGTAGGGAAGCTCATCGAGAACTATTACGGCAAGGCCTATGACTTCGAGTTCGGGATCGACGCCGACATGCCTTTTCCCGAAAACATCATTATCCTGCAGGTCAGGCCGGAATCGGTCTGGAGCAAAAAAGAGGTCGCGGCAAAGACCGAAAAGAAGGCTGATCCCATGGAGCGCATCCTGAGCCAGTTGCTCACCGGGGTCAGGCTTAGATAAGGCAAGCCGCTGAAACAAGGGGGGGTTATGGACCAGCAGGGAGTAAAACAGCCACTTTTGGGAGTTTTGGGAACGGTAATCGTCTTTTTCGTTGCCTTCGGGATCATCACCTGGTTCAAAACGGATACGTTTCTTACCTGGGCGGGCTATTTGGCCATGACGCTGATCCCGTTCTCGATCATCATCGGCCTGGTCTGGCAAGGCAACTATCCGGCGCCGGCGGCCAAGATGGAGCAGCCCCTGAAAGGGCTTTATCTGCTCCTGATAAATTTCCTTGTCGGGTCGATCGTGGCGGCATGGTCGTTAAAGACCGTGGGGGGGTTCGTCACGCCGCCGACCCCGTTCGTCGTCTTCTTCACGATCATGAGCGTGATCATGACGTTCTGGTGCGTAGTGGTGTGGCAGTGCTGGCCCGCGGCGGGCATCAAAGGCAACCACCCCGCCTTCGTCGGGTTCGGCACGCTCATCGTCGCCTACGCCCTGACCTGGATACTCTACAAGTCGCTGTTCGACTTCGGCTTCATGAAGGGCGCGCCTTTCTATAAAGCGGCCCTCGACCCGGGCGGACCCTTCAACGCCTGGGTGGCGATCGGGTTCTTCCTCACGTGCCTGGCCGTTATCCTCGCGTGGGTCGAGCTGGATTTCTGGCCCCTGAGCCTGATACCGCCAAAGGCCCCCGCCTTTGGCGCGCAGCCGGTCTGGGGCATCACGGTCAGCGTGCTGGTGCTCGTCATATCGGCCATAATCCAGTCGATCTTCGTGGGTAGCTTCGGGATGGACCCGGTCATCTTCGCGGTGAAGGTGCCGATCTGCATCATCTTCGGTGAGTTTATCATGCTCCTTCTGATGCAGACCGCGCCCGTCCAGACCGTGGGTCAGCCGGGGAAGGGCATCGTTCTGATCATCCTCTCCGTCATTCTCTCGATCGTAATGTACCACCTGTACTCATGGTTCTGCTACCTCGTCACGGGCGGGCTGCCCAGCGGGCCTCCCGGCTACGTGCTGGAGCTGTGGCTCGCGACGGCGCTCCTGAGCTTCACCTTCCCCGTGATAGCGACGTACACGGGTATGTTCAACTACTGGCCGCTCGCGGAAGCCGCGCCCAAGCCGTCGGCGTCGGTGGCAGCCGAGTAAGCACGCAGGGAATGAAAAGGGGGGACCTCTTTCCGGGGTCCCCCCTTTTTTTTATGAGGCGGCAGGCGGTCTATTTAGGCTTTTGCCTTGTCCATGCCCAGCTTCTTTCTGCACCATGTCTCGTAGGAAGCGGCGATTGTCAGGAATTCGTCGACGGTCACGGGCGGTGTGTTGAGGGCGGCCAGAAGCTCCGGGTCCGCCTTGCCCGTCCGTCCGATGACTTCGCCCAAGCGGGAAAGCAGATCGAGGTGATGGGCCATTTTTGACGGCTCCACCTGCAGCGCTATCGATCCGGGGATGCAGGCCCAGCCGATCAGCTCGGCCGGCATATTCGCCGCCTGTGCTTTGACGGTCGTGATGAGCGGGCCGAAGGTCTCGACTTCCGGAAAAGCCGACGTGGAGACGAGGAAGAACTTGGCGGGCATGGTCCACCAGCGGGGGTGCCTCACCCTGCCCGCCGTGTCTTTCGTGAAGAACGGCTGGAGAGAGCAGAGCGAACGGTCCAACACGGCCTTTAACTGGGCCGTCATGCTATCCGTGTAGACCGGGGTCCCGAGGACAAGCAGGTCGGCGACCTTCAGCCTTTCGCATATCTGTTCCATATCGTCTTTCTGCACGCAGACCCCGGGGTGCTTATGCATGCATGAGAAGCATGACTTGCAGGGGGCTATGTGCATCTGGGCCACACCGAAGTGGGTGACCGAGGCCCCGCCTGCAACGAGCCCGTTCGCCAGGCTTTGCAGGAGCTTGCCCGTGACACCCCTTTGCCCTCTCGGGCTGCCGTTCAGTATGAGTGCGTCCATTGTTGCCTCCCTCGTTATTTTTTCCTATATTAACCTATCGCGCCACCCGAAGTCTTCGGTTTTTTGAATCATTGATTGACGGGGAGCAAAAAAAAGGTGTATGTTTCAGGTGGGAGGACAAAGAGACCGGGAAGCCTCTTTTCTCAAGGGAGGAGGCCATGTGGATTGGAAAGAAGAGGCACTTCCGGGTGTGGACAAGTCCGGATGTGCGCCTGAGTCTGCGTCAGGATGGTCGTGGGGATGGCAGGGGGGAGGCTTTAGGCGCAGGGAGTATGACTCCCCGAAAGCTAAAAGGAGGGGGTCTGTGGAAGATTCGATTCTGAAGGGCCAAAGTATTTTGATCGTCGATGATGAAGCGGATGTGCTTCAGGTGCTTGAGGACGAGATTCGGGCGGCCTGCGCCGATTGCACGATTGACAGGGCGACGACTTACGAAAAGGCAGCCGAGCTGCTGCGGTCGAAGGCCTACGGGGCTGTCGTGCTGGATATCATGGGCGTTCGCGGTTTCGATCTCCTGGAATTGGCGGTAAACCGGAACTTGAAGGTAGCCATGCTGACGGCGCACGCCCTGACGCCCGAAGCCCTCAAGAAATCCCATGACCTCGGTGCCAGGGCTTACCTGCCCAAGGACAAACTGGGCGAGATCGTTCCTTTCCTCGAAGACATGCTGCGGCACGAATACAAGACCGGCTGGGCAAAACTCCTGGACAAGCTGGAAAACTACTACGACGACCGGTTTGAACCCGGCTGGAGAGGCCGGGCAGGTATCAATTACTGGTGAGTCGCATCGGTAAAGGGGGCGGACGCGGTTTTAAGGCACGGCTAAAACAGTCCGCCCATTCCCCTAGCATACCCGGTCAATTCCACGTACCCCAGACAGGTGACCTCGCGGTTTCCTGACGTCCCCCCGCCTTNNACTTTGCGGTTCTCTGACGTTCCCCTGCCCTCCACCGCCCCCTCCCAATAGGTGACCCCCGTTGAGGCTGAAGTTACAAGCTCCTGGTCGGCCAAAAGCGGCGAGACCACGAGGTCGATGCCCTCGTCAGGGATGCGGATCCGCCAACGGCTGGGATACGTAGCCCCGCTATGCGGGCTTTTCCAGTGATCGAGCGCCTCAAGCCGTATCGCCGACAGGGGGAGATGCCGGCTTGTCCCGGCCGTGTCCACTATCGTGCCGGACGACGCGGGCTCGATCGCGCCGCCGCCACGCCTGAGCAAATAGAGCATCAGGACTTAACAGTCGGAGA
>PLSJ01000310.1 GCA_003165115.1 Syntrophaceae bacterium
ATGTCTTCCGACTGCGCGCCGTCCCTCAGGGTCGTGTCGTAGAATTCGATCTTCACTGCTCTTCGACGACCTCTTCCCTGTCGAGGCCGAAGGCCGTGTGCAGGGCCCTTACCGCCAGCTCGCCGTATTTCTCCTTGATGACGCAGGATATCTTGATCTCGGACGTGCTTATCATCTCCAGGTTGATGCCTTCGTTCGACAGGATGCTGAACATCTTCGTGGCGATACCCGAATGGGACCTCATGCCGGAGCCCACAATGGACACCTTTGCGATATCTTCGTCGATAGCGACCAGCTTCGCGCCCAATTCGACGGCCACCTTTTCCATGAGCCTGTACGCCTTCTTGGCGTCCACCTTCGCCGTGGTGAAGGTCATGTCGGTATACCCCTTGTGGCTCACATTCTGGACGATCATGTCGACCACGATGTTTGCCTCCGCGAGGGGCGCAAATATCGTCGAAGCCGTGCCCGGCTTGTCCGGCACTTCGCTCACCGTAATCTTCGCCTCGTTCTTGTTATAGGTCACACCCGAAACCACTACCTGCTCCATCGTCGGCACCTCCTCACAGACGAGTGTCCCCTTGCCCTCGACGAAAGACGACTTCACCAGGAGGGGCACTTTAAATTTCCTGGCAAGCTCGACCGAGCGTATCTGCAGCACCTTTGCCCCGAGGCTCGCCATTTCCAGCATCTCATCGTAGGATATGCGGTCGAGACGCCGCGCTTTTTGCGTGATGTGCGGGTCGGTGGTGTAGACGCCGTCCACGTCCGTATAAATCTCGCACAGGTCCGCGTGCAATGCGGCCGCCACCGCCACGGCCGTCGTATCCGAGCCGCCGCGCCCGAGCGTCGTGATGTTGCCCGCGTCGTCGATACCCTGGAAACCGGGGACCACCACGACCTTTCCCTCCCGCAGGTACGAGGTCATCTTCTCCCCCTCTATCTCCTCGATCCTGGCCTTCCCATAGGCCGAATCGGTCACGATCCTGATCTGGGACCCGAGCAGCGACACGGCGTCCGTGCCCATCTCTTTCAGGGTGAGGGCAAGGAGCGCCGAGGTGACCTGTTCGCCCGTGGAAAGCAGCACGTCGAGCTCCCGCTCGTCCGGCAGCGTGGAGAGCGCCCCGGCGAGCTTCAGAAGCCTGTCGGTCTCTCCCGACATGGCGGAAACCACCACGATCAGGTCCGCTCCTTTTTTCTTGTAGCCTATAACCTTTTCGGCAACGTTCCGTATGCGCTCAGGACTGCCCACGGAAGTGCCGCCATACTTGTGCACGACCAGCATCCTCTACCTCCATCACGATCATTCTTTCCTCTTCCCCGACAACCTCCAGGGCAACCTTTATCCCATCCCCCCATTCAGGGACGCGCTCCGCCCACTCGACGGCCACGACCCCCTTATCCAGGAAGTCCTCTATGCCCAAATCGGCGACGGCATCGGTTTCGATCCTGTAAAAGTCCGCATGGCACAGGTCTATTCTGCCCTCGTACACGTTCACGAGCGTGAAGGAGGGCGAAAGGACATGCTGCCAGTCGGGGACCCCCATGCCCAGGGCCAGGCCCTTCACCAGTTGCGTCTTCCCCGCGCCCAGTTCGCCGTAGAGCAAAAACAGATCGCCCATGCGCGCGGACCGCCCGATGTGAGCGCCGATGGCGATGGTCTCAGAGGGACTTTTCGATATAAACTCTATCCGTTCCATTCCTGATATCCCTGACGGCCGCGCCCAGCCCCGAGATCACCTCTTGCGCCATCAGGTCCATATCGCTCGACTCCCGCACCCACGTGTCTGCGATATAGCCGTGCAGATAGGCGCCGAAGAACCCCGACTCCGTGAGCGTGTAGCCCTGCGCGGCGAGTCCCCCTATGAAGCCGGTCAGTACGTCCCCGCTGCCCCCCTTGGAAAGCGCGGCATTCCCCGTGGGATTGAGATAGGCCTCGCCGTCGGGTGAAAAAGTGATCGTCGGCGCACCCTTGAGTACCAGACCGACCCCATGGTTCTTCACAAACCGGCGTCCCAGATCGAGCCTGTCCCGGTTGACGTCCTTTGCGATCGTTCCGGTAAGGCGGCCGAATTCGCCGGGATGGGGCGTGAGGACCGCCTTCCCCTTCCCGAGCAGGTCCGCATGGTCCTCGAAGGCGCCTAGGGCGTCCGCGTCTATCACAAAGGACGCATCGATCTCCCCATAGAGCTTCCGGACGAGGGCCATCGTCTCCGGTGCCCTGCCGATACCGGGCCCGATGACGACCACGTCCTTGTCCGCGGCAAAGTCCCGTACCGCATCGTAAGAGGAGAGGAGGAGAATGCCCCTGCCTTCGTCGTCCACGGGGTGCGTCATTGCCTCGGTAAGCTTCGAGGCCACGATATTGTTTTGGCTTGCGGGGATGACCAGGGTCACGAGCCCCGCCCCTGCTTTAAGGCATGCGGTCGCCGTCATGACGGCCGCACCGGTCTTGCCGATCGATCCCGCGATAACGGCCACGCTGCCGAACATGCCCTTGTGCGCTTCCGGCGGCCTTATCCGGAAAATGCGGCGCAGCATCTCTCCGTCCACCAGATGGGCGTCGACGCCGAGGACGGATGCGGCATCAGGCGGCAGCGAGATATCGACGACCGTCAGCCTGCCCCTGTAGGAGACACCGGGGTGGAGGAGCTGCCCGAGCTTCGGATGGCCGTAGGTATAGGTGTGGGTTGCCCACACAGCGACTCCGAGGGGAAGGCCGCTCGTCCCGTCGAGCCCCGAGGGGATATCGACGGCGATTACCTGTTTCCCCGACCGGTTGATCGCCTCTATCACGGCGCCTTCCACGCCGGCCACGTCTTTCGTGAGGCCCGTCCCGAATATGGCGTCCACGATCACGTCGGCCTCTCTCACTCCTTCCGCCGCCCTCGTCGCCGCGTCTCCCACGACGACCATCGCGCCGCCGATCGACAGGTAAAGCTCCATGTTGAGCCTGGCGTCTCCCTTAAGGCTGTCGGGCTCCGCCAGGAGGAACACCTTCACCGGGAAGCCGTCCCGGTGGGCATATCGCGCGATCACGAAACCGTCGCCGCCGTTGTTCCCCCTGCCGCACATCACGGCCACGCGGGTTGCGGGCGGCAGGTACGTCTGCCTCATGAGCCGGTACGTGCCCCTGCCCGCATTCTCCATGAGCACCGCGGACGGAATGCCCCACGTCGAGATCGCGTACCCGTCGTATTTTTTCATCCTTTCAGGAGAAAGCACTATCATGGCCGCACCCGGCAAGAATTATGAATTATCATTCCGTTTTAGCTTATACGTGTTCAATCCTCACGACAGCCACCGCAAACGCGCGCTCATGCGATATGCTCACCTCGTCGTACCTCACGCCCCGAAAGACGACAAACGGGTTGCCCCTGTCGCCGGGACGGACTTCGATACCCCTCCAGGGGAGCCGCCTGCCCCATGCCTTCATGAACGCTTCCTTGACCGCGAACCGCCCCGCGAGCGACTCCGCCCACCTCTTCTTGCCCGTTGCATACGCGGCCTCCTCGGGGGTAAACACCTTGCGCAGGAACGCATCGCCATACA
>PLSJ01000343.1 GCA_003165115.1 Syntrophaceae bacterium
ACGGTTATCATGGCAATGATGAGGGTTGCCGATAACTATATAGATATGAAGGAGCGGTTCGAGAAAGTCGAAGACAACACGCTGAGGCTCTTGAGAAAGGTCGAAAACGTAGAGATTCCCTGCGGTGTGCGTGATAAATGGTAAACTTCGAGCCAACACCTCTTTGCGGGGGGCCTTCTCTTATTGCAGACTGCATGCTAGTCTGAGTGCGAGACGCGTGAAGCAACAAAAAGGCGCCCACTTATCATGAGAGGTTCAAGAATTGCTGTTTACACGGCATCGCGGGGTTCTTCTTTAGGGGCAGCAACGGGGAAGCAGCAGATCAATATAAATAATTTTCTGATTTTTCGGAGGTTGAGACATAGTTTGTCGCCCGTGACTTAGAAAATTCGAGCCTCGTACTGTCCCTTCAGGTTCTACTGAAGGGGGGGACCTTTGATCATAATAATTTCTCTCGCAACCTGCATTGCAGGTATCGTTGCAGGATACCTGGCGGCGCGATTCGTAGAAAAAAAGAAGACCGGCGAATACCAGGCGATAGGGCAAAAGATCCTTGATGATGCAAAAAAGGAGTCCGACGTCGTCAGGCGGGAAGCGTCGATCCAGGCCAAAGACATCGTCATCCAGGCAAGAAATGAGCTGGAACAGGAGGCCAAGAGCAGAAAGGCCGAGCTCCAGAACACGGAACGGCGATTGTCCCAGAAAGAGGTGAACCTTGATAAGAAAATGGAGACCCTCGACAAGAAGGAAGACGATCTGGACAAGAAGGAAAAACAGATCGCCAACAGGGAAGCGTACCTCGAAAGCAGGATAGGCGAGACCGAGCTGACGCTGAAGCAGCAGCGCGAGAAGCTCGAAGAGATAGCCGGGATAACGGCGGAAGATGCGAAGAGAGCGCTCATGCAGGCGATGGAGGACGAGGCGCGGTACGAGGCCACGAAGATCGCCCGGAAGATAGAAGAAGAGGCGCGGGAAAAGGCGGACAAGAAGGCGAAAGAGATACTCGCCGTGGCCATCCAGCGTTACGCGGGCGAGTACGTGGCGGAAGACGCGGTTTCCGTGGTCTCCCTGCCGAACGAAGAGATGAAGGGACGCATCATAGGAAGGGAAGGGCGGAACATAAGGGCGCTGGAGGCTGCGACCGGCGTCGACATCATCATAGACGACACGCCCGAGGCCGTGATTCTTTCCTGCTTCAACCCTATACGGAGGGAGGTCGCGCGCGTCGCCATAGAGCGGCTGATCAGCGATGGAAGGATACACCCGGCCCGGATAGAGGAGATCGTGACGAAGGTGGCGGAGGAGTTGGAAGAGAAGCTGAAGACCACCGGAGAGCAAGCGGTCTTCGACACAGGGGTGCACAACGTCCACCCCGAGGTGGTGAAACTGCTCGGCAGGCTGAAATTCCGCAGCAGCTATTCCCAAAACGTCTACCAGCATTCGCTCGAAGTTGCCTTCATCAGCGGCATCATGGCCGCCGAGCTGAAGCTTAACGTGCAGGAGGCAAGGCGGGCGGGCCTGCTTCACGACATCGGCAAGGCCGTCGACCATGAGGTGGAAGGCTCCCATTCCGCGATCGGAGCGGACCTGGCGAGGAAATACGGAGAGAGCGAGGATATCATCCACGCAATACTGGCGCACCACGAAGAAGTCCCTGTGGTCAACCTCATCGACGTGATCGTGCAGGCGGCGGACGCCCTGTCAGGGGCGCGGCCCGGCGCACGCAGGGAAATGCTCGAATCGTACATCAAGAGGCTGGAGGAGCTGGAGCGCATCGCCTCGAGTTTCCACGGCGTCGAGAAGTCGTACGCCATCCAGGCGGGCAGGGAGATCAGGATCGTGGTGAGCAGCGAGAAAATGAACGATGACGCCATCTTCCTTTTGTCCAAGGATATCGCCAAGAAGGTGGAGACAGAGCTTTCATACCCCGGCCAGATCAAAATCGTGGTGATAAGAGAGACGAGAGCGGTAGAATATGCCCGATGAGCTTGTGAGGGTCCTCTTCCTCGGCGACGTTATCGGAAAGCCCGGCAGACAGGCCGCGGCCAGGTATTTACGCGAAAGCCGCGCCGATTTCAAGGTCATCAACGGCGAGAATATGGCCGGTGGACTGGGTATTACCCCGTCCCTGGCGATGGAGATGCTTGAAGCGGGCGCAGATGCAATCACCACGGGCAACCACGTGTGGAGGAAGAGGGAGATCATACCCTATCTCATGGCGGAGCAGCGCGTCATCAGACCCCTGAACTACCCGCCCGGAGCGCCGGGGTTCGGTCATACGGTGGTGCGAAAGAACGGCAAGGCTATCTGCCTCGCGAACATCGAGGGCCGGACCTTCATGGGGAGCGTCGATTGTCCTTTCCGCGCGATGGAAGAGTTCCTTGCGACAAACGACGACCCGGCGCCTGTCATTGTGGATTTCCATGCCGAGGCTACGTCGGAGAAGATCGCTATGGGCTGGTTTCTCGACGGGAGGGTTGCATGTCTGGTGGGCACGCATACCCATGTCCAGACCGCCGACGAAAGGGTACTGCCAAAAGGGACGGGCTATATTACCGACCTGGGCATGACCGGGCCCGCACAATCCGTCATAGGGATGGATACGGCGGCCGTCATCGAGAGGTTTCTCACCCAGTTGCCCCAAAAATACGAGGTGGCGAAGGGTGACCTCGAAGTGCAGGGCGTGATGATCACTATAGATGCGAGGACAAGACATTGCCTGCGTATAGAAAGGGTAAAGGAAAAGATAGCGTGAACGCGGATCTCGCGAGAGAGATGGAGATAATCGAGCGCGGAGCGGTCGACCTCATCAGCGTCGAAGAAGTAAAGAAGAAGCTCGCGTCCGCCAAAGCCGCGAAGCGCCCCTTGCGGATAAAGCTGGGCATGGACCCGACCGCGCCGGACCTACACCTCGGCCACACCGTCGTGCTGCAGAAGTTGAAGCAGTTTCAGGAGCTGGGCCACACGGCGATCTTTCTTATAGGCGATTTTACGGGCATGATAGGCGACCCTACCGGCCGGATCGAGACGAGGCCCGTCCTGACGCGGGAACAGCTCATGGAGAACGCGGAGACCTACAAGAGACAGGTTTTCAAGATACTCGATCCGGAGAAGACCGAGATACGGTTCAACAGTGAGTGGATGGAAGCGATGAACGCGGGCGACATGATCAGGCTTTGCGCCCAGTATACGGTCGCGCGCATGCTTGAGCGCGAGGACTTCCGGAGCCGTTACCAGAATAACCTTCCTATCAGCGTGCATGAATTCCTCTATCCCCTTGTGCAGGGCTACGATTCGGTCGCGCTCCGTGCCGACGTGGAGCTTGGGGGCCACGACCAGATCTTCAACCTGCTCGTGGGAAGGGAGATACAGAAAGCGTACGGGCAGGAGCCGCAGGCCGTGATCACCGTACCCCTTGTCGAAGGCACCGACGGCGTCAATAAAATGAGCAAAAGCTACGGCAACTACGTGGGCATTGACGAACCCCCCGACGTCATATTCGGGAAGCTTATGTCTATTTCCGACGAGCTGATGCTCAGGTACTACGAGCTTTTGAGCGATATATCTCTTGAAGAATTGCGTGAGCTGAAAGACGAGCTCAAAAAGGAAAGCGTCCATCCCATGCACGCAAAGATGCGCCTGTCACGGGAAATAGTCGAGCGCTTCCACGGGTCGGACGCCGGCATGAAGGCGGAAGAAGACTGGAAGAAGGTGCACCGGCAGCGGGAGATACCGGACGTGATGGAAAAAGTGTATCGTAAAAGGGTGAACGAGCCTATCTGGCTGCCCGGACTCCTTAAGGACATCGGTATGGTCCCGTCCACTTCCGAAGGGAAACGGGTCATCGAGCAGGGCGGCGTATACATTGCGGAGGACGACCATCTCGTAAAGGTGGCGGCGGAATCCCTCCTGGTCGAGAGCCCGCGGCTCACCTTTAAGGTGGGCAAGCGGAAGTTTAAAACGGTCATATTTGAAGACTGATATTGACATTCCGGCGTTTTTCGTGTTTAATCTTATCGTTTCCCCGGTAGCTCAATCGGCAGTAGCGGCTGGCTGTTAACCAGTAGGTTGCAGGTTCGAGTCCTGCCCGGGGAGCTTTTTTACAATCCGACACAATCCAACGAAGCACAAAACCCGTTAGAAATAGCGGGTTTTTTGTTGNNCCATGTCCAGAGCGGTGATTCAGCTTTCCGACGCCAAGGTCCGCGCTGCCAAGCCTCAAGAGAACGAATATCGGCTTTTTGACGGCGGCGGCCTTTTCCTTCTTGTGACTCCTTCAGGCGGTAAATACTGGCATTTCAAATATCGCTTCGATGAGAAGGACAAGAGAATCAGCTTTGGGCCGTATCCTGAAATCCCTCTTACCGAGGCGAGAATGAAGAGAGAGGATGCCAGAACACAGATCGCGCACGGCATCGACCCGGCCAGCGTCCGCAAGGCCATGAAGCAGGCNNGCAGGGTCCGCCGAAACAGAAACCTTCGAGGTGATAGCCCGTGAGTGGTACGCGAAATTCTCTCCCGCATGGTCGCCGAGCTACACCGATGCTGTCATGGCAAGGCTCAAGCAAAACCTGTTCCCGTGGATGGGAACGCGGCCGATCAACGAGATCAAAGCGATTGAGTTGTTGACCGCCCTTCGGCGGGTGGAGGGCAGGGGCGCTCTTGAGTTGGCACACAAGCTAAGGACTGTCGCCGGGCAGGTTTTCAGGTATGCGGTCGCCACGGGCAGATGTGAACGCGATTGCTCCGGCGACCTGAGAGGTGCCCTGCCTCAACCGCCAGAAAAGCACCACGCGGCAATCACCGACCCCAAAGAGGTTGCCCCCCTCTTAAGGGCCATAGACGGCTNNCAGAATGGGCGGAGATCGACCTTGATGAAGGGGCCTGGAACATACCGGCGCACAAGATGAAGATGAAGCAACCTCATATCGTGCCTCTCTGTGCGCAGGCCGTGGCGATATTGACGGAACTGAAGGCGCTTACGGGCGCGAGCAAGTACGTCTTCCCTTCGGCTAGGTCCTTCACGCGGCCGATGAGCAACAACGCCGTGAATGCGGCGCTCAGGAGCATGGGCTTCGATAAGGAAACCATGACCGGCCATGGCTTCAGGGCAATGGCCCGGACCATCCTTGACGAGGTTTTGCAGGTGAGGCCGGACTACATCGAGCATCAGCTTGCCCA
>PLSJ01000003.1 GCA_003165115.1 Syntrophaceae bacterium
CGACCAGTGCCGTTCCCGTACCACCCGCCATGCTCCTTTTCGGCCCCGGCCTTGTGGGTCTTGCGGCAATGAGGAGAAGGTTCAAAATCTGACGCTTCATGTACCCGCATTACGGGCAGGGTCAGCAAATGGCCCTGCCCTTCTCTTCTTTCTACCCTGACGATTGCCACTTCAAGTCTTCTAGTTTCCTGTGCAAGGGCATCTCATCTCTCACAGGAAGGAGCCGAGTGCGGGCTTCACCTACGAGACTTCGCTTTGAGATGACGCTGGAAGGTAACGAATACGGTTTGAAACATTCATGGAAAGACAGAGCCATAATCACCCTGTCTTTCTTCTCCGGCAATGTTTCCAAACTTTATTTTGTCCCATTATGTAGGTCATCGGTCCACCATGTTCGACGGTTAATATAACTGTCCTCCTCAGGAAGCGGAAGAATTTCCGCGAAGTGTTTTTCCTCGAAAATCTGCCGGCAGTTCAGCGTAACAGCGCAATTTCGCCCCGTCCTTGGCCACTGGCGAAGGGTTTTCATCGGTGTTATATTTCATAAACGACCATACAGTTTGGCCTGCCCGGCAAGTTTGAGAATGGGGCCTCCCATATCGTCAGTAGCGGAACCGATGCGGTTGGCACTATATTCGGCGATAAGTTGAGGACCTGCCGAGAGGCATTTTCCCACAAAGGCGCAAAAAAGGGGATCATTTATGGTGAAGCGCGTGGTATCGACCGTTACGTTGCTACTCATCGTTCTTGCGTGCGGTGCTGCAAGAGCGGGTGATGCGCACACGATGACAAAGGAGCAGCTTCTTCCCATGCTGGGGAAGCCCGATGTAATCATCATTGACGTGCGTACGAACTATGACTGGGATAAGAGTAAAGAAAAGATCAAAGGGGCCGTGAGGGAAGAGGGCACGAAGTTCAATTCCTGGATGAAGAAGTACCCCAAAGACAAAACGATTGTCCTTTACTGCGCCTGAGTGAACGATGCGACGAGTGCCAGTTTGGCACAAGCATATATGAAGTCAGGCTACGAGAAAGTTTACTATCTAAAGGGTGGCGTAAGGGGTGTTTGGGAGGACTGGGTTAAAGCCAAGTATCCGACGGAACCTAAGTAGCCTCCCCGGCGAGTGAGAAAGCTGTCTTCCATGGCAGCCTTCGCGTGGACCGCATTCCCTCACCGGGTGGACCGGTTGCTGTGGGCGACAGCCTGCCGCCTGTCGAGCATTTCTCTCACTTTCTCAAACAGCACGTCACTGAAAGAGGCATGTGGGAGCACTCCTTTTATCTTCACACAGGTGTCGTTCATCCACCCCGGCCGCGAGCAAGACATCATGCTGCAAAACTGTTGCCTGCCGGTCTCCATCGGAAGAAACGCGGATATAGCCTCCTATATAATCGAGATTCGGCTCCGGAAAAGTTGCTCCGACTTTGGGCAGACCCCGAGCCTATCGGGTCCTCCTGAAGATTAACGTTTTGGAGCCCGGCAGGGNNTATCTGAATCGTATCCTTGTCTATCTTGCCCAGGATCACGCCTCCTGCCCTGGTGTTAATCCGCAGGTCCCCTCGCTTGATGTACCACGCAAAAGGAACCTCTATGAAGGCCCCCTTTGCCTCATCGGAACTCACTTTCCACAGACCATCCCCATTTTCCTTCAACTCCAGGATGATCTCCCGCGCCGAAGCCGACTTCTGCGCCTCCGCTTTGTATACCCCCACGTATTTGTCTTTGGACTCGCATGAAAGGAGAAGCATCAGAAGCACGAAAAGACCTGCCATCCATCGATAACCCTGATATCGTGATGTTTTTATCATAGACCAGCCTGTCGAGACCCCGCGAGACCGGCAACCTTCGCCTTGACACCGGGCGTTAAGCCCCCTCTCCGAAAGGTGAATAATCTGTCGCAAAAATAGACCTGTATCGTGAAGAGGAGCAGCATCAGCTCTTCGCCGACTTTCTTCCACCCTATAGGCTCCCCCACGGTGTCATAACACCCGCAAGTGATGGACGTCCCCCAATACATGTTGACCAGTACCATCACCATAAACATGATCAGCATCAGTCCGATAAGGGTTGCCGCTGCCCTCGTCCTGATCCCGATAATCAGAAACAACCCGCTCACAAACTCTGTCCAGGGCAAAATCACGGCTCCCGCATTCAGAAACCAGTACGGGATGATCCGATAGGCCGCCACCGCTTCCGCAAACTGAGCCGGGTACGGTATTTTGCTCACGCTCGCATAGAGAAAGAAATACCCCACATACACCCTCAGGATGAGTGCCAGATAGGGACTCGTGACGATCCGTTTCAGAAATTTCGAGATCATTTCTTTTCTTCCCATCTCTCCACCGGATAGCCCGCCTTCTCCCAGGCCGCTGCGCCTCCCTTCAATACCTTTACATCCTTACGGCCCAGAAGAAGAAGCCTGTTCGCCAGTTCCCAATCGTAGAGCTTGCTGATAGTTCCCCCGTACACAATCACCTTTTTCGTCCGCTCCTCTCCTCCAAAGGTCACCCCGTACAAGATATCAAAAAGCGAGAGGGGCACACTGATTGCTCCTTGGATATGTTTCCTTTGATAGAAGCCTTCAGGCCCTGCATCCACAATGAGCACGTCTCCCTTCTTTATCTCTTCCATCGCATGGACCGCGCTAATCTCGGGAATCGCTTTTTTGTCGGGGAGTTTCGGGAATAGGGGTATCCCGTTCGGGTTGGATCGATTGAACACGAGGGCAAGAACAATACTCACTCCGATTATCAGCACAAAATGGAACCAGGCCAAGCGCGGCGCCCGGCGTTGCCGCAGTGCTTCCTTTTCAATGACCCTGTTCGCCCTCGTAAGCCATCTCCCCAGCTGTTTCACCACGATAAGCGAGATATCGGGGAAGTCCTTCAGAATACGCTCAAACTGTTCTTTGGAAAGCACCAGGAGATGGGTTTCTTCCACCGCCTCCACGTTCGTTGACCTCGCCTCGTCCGTCAGCAACGTCATTTGTCCAAAACTCTCCCCTGCTCCCAGCAGGGAGAGATCCGTCTCGAATCCATCGCTGCCCCGTTTGAACACTCTCACTTTTCCGGAACGGATGATGTAGAACTTGTCTCCGGGATCTCCTTGCCTGAAGATGATCGCATGCGGGGCTACAACTCGATGCTCCCCGGCCCTGGTGAGTTCATCCCATTCCTTTTGAGGCAATTTCTCGAAGACTTTGCCCCTTGCGAACTCTTCTTTTTTACCCTCTTTCTCCTTCATGACACTCTACTGTTTCTCATGAAATCCCCTCGAAGCCGAGGCGCGGGCGGTAGGGTTGTTTCCTTCCGTACATTCTTATTCACCGGGCAGCGCGTCAGCCTTTCCGGCTGCCGTCTCTCCCTATCCTCCATTATCAGCAGGATACCCTCGGTTTGCAACAATTATTTCAGACTTTCCATCGGAAAGGTGGTATTTATGGGCGCCGGGAGAGAAGCTCGATCCAGGAAGGAGTGGCAGTGTTCCGGCCGGGCGGCCGTCCCGCCCTGATCCGCCGCCTAAAATAAT
>PLSJ01000261.1 GCA_003165115.1 Syntrophaceae bacterium
CAGCTCCGCCAGGCGCAGAAGATGGAAGCCCTCGGCACCATGAGCGGGGGCATCGCCCACGATTTCAACAATATCCTGGCCGCCATCATCGGCTTCACGGAGCTTGTGACGGACTACGTCCCTGGAGAGAGCCGGGAGGCGCGTCACCTGAAGAGAATCATGCAGTCTTCCCTGCGGGGCCGCGACCTCGTGCGGCAAATGCTCACCTTCAGCAGAAAGGCCGAGCAGGAGAAGAAACCCCTGGAGCTGAGCAGCATCGTCAAGGAGACCGTCAGGCTCGTCCGCGCGACCACCCCGACGACGATCAGCATCAGGGTCGATGCCTCAAGTGAATCGGGGCCGGTCCTCGCGGACCCCACGCAGATACAGCAGGTCGTCATGAACCTCTGCACGAACGCCGCCCATGCCATGCGGGAAAAAGGCGGGACCCTCGATATCCGATTGCGCGACCACTGCGTCTCCCTATCGGATGATCCGCTCCACGGTATCCCACCCGGCGACTACGCGCGGCTGACCGTCGCCGATAGCGGCACCGGCATCGCGCCCGACGTCATGGAGAAGATATTCGACCCCTTCTTCACGACCAAGAAGCTGGGGGAGGGGACCGGGCTGGGCTTATCTGTGGTCCACGGCATCGTGAAGCAGTCCAACGGGCATATCACCGTGACGAGCGAACCCGGCAAAGGGACCGCCTTCACCCTCTATTTCCCGAAAGTGACGGGAGGGACCGTTGCCGACGCCGCGTGCGACGACGCGGTCCCCACCGGCTCCGGGCGCATCCTTTTCGTCGACGACGAGGAAGCCCTCGTGGAGATGGGTGAAAACATCCTCGCGGAGCTCGGCTACGAGGTGACGTCCCGGATGAGCAGCACGGAGGCGCTTGCGCTCTTTGCCGCGGACCCGTCCCATTTCGACCTTGTCATTACCGACCAGACCATGCCCGAGATGACGGGCGTCGAGCTTGCCGGGGAGATCCTCGCCCTGCGACCCGGCATGCCCATCATCATGTGCACCGGTTTCAGCTATGCGGTCGACGCCGACAGGGCGAAGGCGGCGGGCATCGGGGCTTTCGTGATGAAGCCTTTGACGAAGAGGGAGATCGCGGGCACGATCAGAGACGTGCTGCGCAAATAAAAGGCAGGACCGTACGGCCCTGCCCCTGTGGGAAGCGTGGTGCGTGCGTTATCTTACGCCTTGAAGCGTTTCCTGAAGCCGACGAGGCCCAAAAGGCCGGGGGCGAGCAACAGTACCGCGGACGGTAGGGGGACGGCGCTGACGTTAGCCGTGATCTTGCCCGAATTGTCGGACTGGTTCGAATCGAAGTAGTACAGACTCAGGATACCTGCGGCCGATGCGGTGCCGAGATAGCTTGTGCCGACCAGGAAAAAGCTCCCGGAACCTATCTGGCCGACGAGTGCCCCATAAGGCGCCGTGAGGCCATTCTGCGTCCAGGTGCCCCAATTCTGACCGATCAGGGTCCCAAACGGCTGACCCGATGCGTCCGACCCGGTTGCATAAAGGTTCGCGACGAGGCCGCCGGCGTTTGACCAGCGGGGCAGGTCTCCCGCATTCCAGAGGTCGGCGGGATTGACGGTCACGGTAAACTGCTCTCCCGCACTCAGGCTGATGGTGGCAACGCCTGTCCCACCGCTCGTGCTGTTGGCAAAGGCGTCGACGGCGAACGGGGCCGCATGGGCGGACGCCGCGAACATGGCAAGGAATATCACTCCCGCGATAAACACAAAACTTTTTTTCATCATCTTCGTGCTCCTTATTGAACAGCATTCAAGTTTTCGTCCGACTGCCCGGAAAATACCCTTTTGACTTACCCCGCTCACTTCACCTCCTTCGTAGGTCGATTCTTACCAGGCGGCCCGGCTGTCTATCTGATGCACGCTCCATGATGAATACCCGAGACCCGTGAGCTTTCCGCCCCGCCCTCGCGGACGGTTTGGCTTTTTCTGTTAAGGGAGTGTATGACAACCGCTAACCCGTGTCAACAATAAAATGACGGATCGGAAAAAATAATTTATTCCCGCTTTTGGATGATATTTCCCCGGTATGCGCGCGGAGCAGCCGTTTACGCCCCGCGCCGCTTCGGGGTCGGGCCGGGGGAGATCGTCAAAGAGGTCTCACTGTGTATTACACACCGCACGGGGAGAAGCAGCTTATGGAACCATGCATTACGTTGGCTTACAGGCGGGCACCGCGTCTGCCGCGCGCGGGGAGAAACGCTGTCGAGACGAGCAGCACCAGCGCGGCGCATGCGCAAAGGGACATCATCAGGGCCATCGGACCGGCCGTCCCGTCGTGCAGGTAGCTGACCAGCGCCGACGCGAGGGCGCCGAAGATCATCTGCATGCTCCCGATCAACGCCGACGCGCTGCCCGCGTTCCGGGAAAACGGCAGCAGCGCCACTCCCGTCGCGTTCGGCATGATGAAGCCGAAGCAGAAGAGGAAACAGAATACGAGGCCCAGCATCGCCGGCATGGGGAGGAACCCCATCCGGCACCCGGCGAACAAGAGGAGGGCTATGGCGGATTGGGCGGCGGCGCAGACGAGCAGCCCGTGCCTGATGTCGTACTTCTTGAGGAGCGCCCTGTTGATCTGGCTGGCGGCGATCAACGAGCACGCGTTGGCGCCGTAAATCCAACCGAACTGGGCAGCCGTGAAACCGAAGAGATCGATGTAGACGAAGGCGGAGCCGGTGATGTAGGAAAAAAGGCCCGCGGTGGCCGCCGAGGCCGCCCCCGCGTAGATGATGAATTCCCGCTCCCGCAGGACGATGAGGTATTCCCCGAATACCTTCCGGGGACGGAGGGAGACGGACGCATCCGCCTGCCATGTCTCCTGAAGCACCCGCTGCACGGCGAGAAACACGAGCGCGGCGATTG
>PLSJ01000214.1 GCA_003165115.1 Syntrophaceae bacterium
CTCTTGAGACAAGAGAACTCAAAAAGAAGGAGCATCAAGACCAAACGTCTCAGGGCCGGGTGGGATATGGACTATCTCGGCAAGATACTTGAAGGTTCCGTCCAGTGACGGGGTATAGTCCAAATGCGTTTGCCCTGTGGTCACCTCTCATTTGAATTCCCTCCCCCCGCTGTAGTAGACTGTCCCGGTAGAGAGCGCACCGCGTTATCTACGGGCGGTTATGGCAACATCGCAGGAATCCTCGCATATCCGAAGGGCAACAGGGCACGTAATCGGCGAAAAGCGTCATTCCTTGTAACCGCATAACAAGAGAGGTGCGTAAGATGCTGCAACGAGTCATGTTTTTGGTTGTGCTCATTCCGCTTCTGGTCTCGGCCGGCCTTGCGGCGGAGAACCCCGCGGCACCGAAGGCGGGGGATGCCAGGGCGGCGGCCGGCCCGGCGACCGCCGAGGACGATCCCCTGGGCCGCAGTGCGCCGCAGGGGACCGTCATAGGGTTTATGAGGGCCGTACAACATGAGGACTACGAGCGCGCCGTGGAGTACCTGGACACCAAACAGTCGCCCAAACGGGCGGAGCAGCTTGCCCTGGAACTCCAGTTCGTGATGGACAACGGACTGGCGGACGACCTGAACAAGATGAGCCGCAGTCCCGACGGCAATCTCGGCGACAGCCTGCCGCCGAACCGCGAAAGGGTGGGTGTGGTCAGGGCCGGTGAGGAGACGTTCGACATGCAGCTCGAACGCGTGCAGCGGGGAAACGACCCCGCCGTATGGCTCTTCTCCGCGGACACGTTGAGGCGCGTCCCCCGCATCTACGAGCGTCTCGACGTCCCCGTCCTCGACCGCTACCTCCCCGCGGTGCTGACGCAGACACGGGTCCTCCACATATCGCTGTGGCAGTGGATCGCGTTCTTCGTGGTGCTTCCCCTGCTTTTCATCCTGGCCCGCCTGGTGAGCCGCGCCTTCATCCCCCTGCTGCGGCCGCTTTTACGTCGCCTGGCCCATGAGGACGACGCGCAACGGGTCGAACGGATAAAGAATCCGCTCAACCTCCTTGTCCTGTCATTGGCGTTTTATGCCTATGCTCCCCTCTGGCATTCGGCGCTAGGCCGCCTGTTTTGGGACCGTCTGGCGGCCACCCTGACCATCGTCAGCCTTAGCTGGCTCTGCCTGAGGCTGATCGATATCTTCGTCGAACGGTTCGCCAGGGCCCACCATATGACCGAGAAATCCGGCAGGATCGCCATCGCCCGCCTCGGCGGCCAGCTTTGCAAGGGGATTGCGGTAGCAGCCGCCGGCGCGAGCGTGCTCTATTACGCGGGCATCAACCTGACCGCGGTGCTCACCGGACTGGGCGTCGGGGGCATCGCCATAGCCTTCGCCGCGCAGAAGACGCTCGAAAACCTCTTTGGCGGCTTCATGATCGCCTCCGACCAGCCCATCAGGGTAGGCGATTTCTGCCGCGCCGGAGAATGTACCGGCACGGTGGAAAATATAGGGATCCGCTCCACCCGCATCAGGACCCTGGACCGGACCGTGGTCTCCGTGCCGAACGGCCAGCTCTGCGTGATGAATCTCGAAAATTATGCGATGCGCGACAAGATACGGTTCCAGCATACGTTGAGTCTCATGTGCGATACCTCGGCGGATCAGCTTCGCACGGTGTTCGCGGGCATACAAAAGGTCCTGGACGACCAGCCGGAGGTGGAGGACGAATCCGCGCGGGTCCGCCTCGTCGCGCTCAAGAATTCGAGCTTTGAGATAGAGGTGTTCGCTTACGTGATGGCCAAGCCCTGGGACGTATTTCTCGGGATACAGGAAGAGATGCTCCTCGCCATGATCGAGATCGTCGAGGCGAGCGGCGCCGCCTTCGCGTCCACACAGACCTTCATCGCTCAATTGCCGGCGGCGCAGGCGGCGCGGGTCCGCCCCGACGCGAAGCGGGAGCGGAAGCCCGAGGAAAAGGGCGTCTCCCAGTTGACGTTGCCGGGGACATAAACCAAGGAAGGAGCAGCGGAAGAGATGAGCGAAAAAGAGCCGATCCTGGAACTGAACCGCCTCTGGGGGCCTGTCAGGCCCCATTTGGCCGGGCTGGTGAGCGGCCTGTACAACCGGCGTGACGGCCGCGTCCTGGAGGCAGGCCCTTTTTCCGGGCTGATATTCGAGCTGGCCCGTGCGGGCATCGGCGCGTCCTTTCATATGGCCGTCTTCCCCGGTGACATCGTGGAGAGCCTGAAGGACGAGGCGCGGGAGCTGGGACTTGCGGGCAGGGTGACCATAGCCGAAAGCGACGAGAAGCTGAGCGGGGTCCCCGCGGAAACCTTCGATCTGGCCGTATTCAGGGGGGCCTTCTTCTTCCCGTCCTTTTTCAGGCCCGACCTCCCGGCGATCTACCGGTCGCTGAAGGCGGGCGGCATGGCCCTGCTCGGGGGAGGGTTCGGACGCCATACCCCGGAGGACGTCATAAAAGGCATCGAGGAGCGCTCGAAGGCACTCAACCAGGCCCTCGGCCGTGTTCGCATCACCGAAGGGGACCTGTGGTCGATCCTGGAGGCGGCGGGGTTGAAGGAAAGGGCGACGATGATGACCGAGGGCGGCCTGTGGGTCGTCCTGAGAAAAGGCTGAGAATCAGAAGGACGGGAGCCGGTCGCTCTGGGTGGGCATGTCCGGGATGACGGGCGGCTTTTGCGCCGGAGGCGGCGCGGGCGGCGGGCCGCCCGGTGTGCGGGCGGCGGGCCGTGGGCTCACGGCAGCCCGCGGGGCGACGGGAGGCGGCAGGGGGGCGCCCGTGTTGGGCGCGGGTGGC
>PLSJ01000014.1 GCA_003165115.1 Syntrophaceae bacterium
ATCGACCCCGCGGTACCGGGCACGGTCGCCCTGGTCACGGAAAGGGAGGTGGTTGTCCGGTTCTCGGCCGGATCCAGGGTGGCGACGCCTTTCGGCGAGGGCACCGTGAAAGAGCTGGCGGACCGCTATGAGATCACCATCGACGCGCATCCGGGAAACCTCGTGCGGAGCGGCGGGCTCGTGGGGCGCATCGTGAGCGTCGACGAGCGGTTCATCGGCATCGATTACGGCCATCCCTTCGGCGGGGAGCGGCTTTCCTGCGACATCATCGTGGAGTCGGCGACGGCGGCCGTGAAATAAGAGGCCGAAGGAGTTTTCCAGTGCATTGTTTTTCGAGAAGAACGTGTGAGGTAACGGGTGTCCCGGTGATGCGCGATCATGCTGCCAGGCGTAAGTGATCCGAATTTATGGTGCGCACCTTCCCCGGCCTGTTGGGACTGCGCATATGGCCGGTTCTTCTCCTCATCTCCCTCTATCCTTTTCTTTCGGCCTATCGGGCGGACGCCGCCGGGCAATCGGCCGTATTTGATGTTAAAGCCTTTGTCGTCGAAGGGAACACCCTCCTGTCCGGGAAAAAGGTCCTCGACCTCCTGCAACGATACAAGGGGCCGGGCAAAACCGCCGATGACGTCGAGAGGGTCCGGGACGCGCTGGAAAAGATGTACCACGATGCGGGTTACCCCGCCGTCCTTGTGAACATCCCCGAGCAGCAGGTGCAGGCCGGGCGGATCCGCCTCCAGGTCATCGAAAGCAAGATCGGAAGCGTCCGGGTCACCGGAAACCGATGGCACACGGAAGAGAAGGTCCTTCGCGACCTCCCTTCGCTGGCTGCGGGAAAGGCCCTTTTCGTGCCGGAGGTCCGGAAGGAGCTGGCGCGGATCAACGGTCAGGACTTCAAAGCCACCCCCGGTCTTTCCCCTGGAGCGGAGCTGGGCCTGACGGACGTCGACATCAAGGTGGAAGACCGGCTTCCCCTCCACGGGAACATCGAGCTGAACGACCGCTCCACCCATAATACGAGCGACCTGCGGCTGAACACCATGCTCCGCTACGACAACCTCTGGCAGAGGGACCACTCCGTCTCCGTCCAGTTCCAGACCTCTCCCGAGGACACAGGGCAGGTGCGGATGTACGCCCTTTCCTACACGCTCCCCGCCCCATGGAACGCAGACCACCAGATCGCCCTCTACGGGGTGAAGTCGGACAGCAACAGCGCAGTCTTCGGCCAGGGGCTCCTCATCAACGGCAAGGGAAGCATCATGGGCCTTCGGTACGTGATGCCGCTGCCCCCCTACGCCGCATATGCGCACAACCTGACCCTAGGCTTCGATTACAAGGATTTTCGCGACTCGACAGGCTTCGTCTCGGGAGGGGGCGTCGCCACACCCATCAAGTACGCCCCCATGCTCTTCTCCTATAATGCCTCGCTCCCCGACGCCTTCGGCGTCACACGGTTCAGCGGCGGCCTGAATATGGTCTTCCGTGGGCTGGTCACGGACGAAGACAAATTCAGCGAGGTAGCCCGCTACAACGCGCGGGGGAATTACTTGTTCTTCACCGCCGGGGTGGAGAGGGATTTAAGGCTCCCGGCGGGGATGGGCCTTTTCCTCAAGCTGGACGGACAGATCGCCGATCAGCCCTTGATCTCGCACGAGGAGTACATCGCCGGCGGGATGATGAACGTGCGGGGATACAAGGAGGCCGAGGCCCTTGGCGACGATGCCCTTCACGGGACCGTGGAATTGGCCGGGCCCGAGATCGGGCGCCTTATGGGCCTCGGGGGCCGTCTCCAGTTGACGCCCTTTATCTTTTACGACTACGCGTGGCTGGAGGTGATAAGCCCCCTCCCGTCCCAGAGGGCAACCACCTGCCTCCAGGGCACGGGGGCAGGGTTCAGGGGGACGTTCTTCAGGTACTCGTACTATGAGGTCGACCTGGGCATTCCCCTCATCGCGACGAGCCAGACGCCAAAATACCATGAGCAGGTGCACTTCAAGGTGGGGGCGCAGTTTTGAGGGTCTCAAAGAAAACCGCGTTTTCGGAGGAGGACCGGAAAATGATCCGAAGCGTTGCGGCTATCGTTTTGGGCGTTTATCTCACAGTCCCGTCCCTGCTCACGGCGGGGCCCGCCGTCCCCGGATTCTACGGGACCGTCACTCCCCCCCTCCCTGCCGTCGGCGCAAACAGGGTGCCCGTGCCGTTGCCGGGCGGCGTCATGTGGGGGGCGAGCGTCAGCCAGCCCGCGGCCAACAGGTTGGTCGTCAACCAGACACAATCGAAAGCGGTCATCGACTGGCAGAACTTCAACATAGGATCGAATGCCTCGGTCTATTTCAACCAGCAGGGCAATACGACCTGGGCCGCCCTCAACCGGATATGGGACGCGAGTCCGAGCCAGATTTACGGCTCTCTCAAGGCGGACGGGCAGGTGTACCTCATCAACCAGAACGGCATCCTCTTCGGGCCGGGTTCCCAGGTGAACGTCCATTCCCTGATTGCTTCCTCCCTCAACCTGAACGTCGACACCTGGCTCAACAACGGCACCCTGGCGTTCACTACGGGCCGGGGGACCATAAATACCATCGCCCCAGGCCTGGCGGACAACTTCTATAACCAAAACCAGACCCCCGGCGTCGTGTCGAACGCCGGGACCATCCAGACGGACAACGGAGGCTCGGTCTTCCTCATCGGCCCCCAGGTGGAGAACAGCGGGACCATCGTGACCCCCGTGGGGCAGATCGGACTCATTGCAGGCACGGACCTGGAACTCGACCTGCCTTCGGTCAATATCTCCACCGGTGCGTCCGACGTCACGTACCCGGGCGGCGACGGCCGCGCCGCGCTGATGGTAAAGGTGAACAATAGCCCCCAGGGTTCCACCGCTTCGAACCTGGCAGGCGGCTACCTTGCCGCCGACACCGGCCTCGTCGGCATGTACGGCAACATCGTGAACCATAACGGCGTGATACGCTCGGTCACGGCGGTCCAACAGGGCGCCCACGTGGAGCTTTTCGCCTCCGGCACGATCTCCACCGGTCCGGGCAGCCAGATCCTCCTCCCCGTCGACGGCTCGTCCACCGTCTACGACGCCTCGTTTACCACGGCCCAAAGCAGCGTCGCCTTCAGCGGCCTCGACCCGACGAACCCCGCGCTTCCGCAGGTCTACCCGAACCTGATCGTGCACCAGGGCACCGTTGTCGCCCCATCCGGACTGGTGACGATGAACGCAACGAACCGGGTCTATCTGGCATCCGGGAGCGCGATCGACGTGAGCGGCCTCTGGCTCGATGAACCCGCAACCGCGGGTCTCCTCTCGGTGCAGATGAACACGTACAACCTCAGGGACAATTTTTCTCAAAAGGGAGGCGTGCTCCAGGGAGCAGTCATCGACATGAGCCGGGTTGCCGGTTCCGCCATCGGGGACGTGTCGGCGGTCTTCACGACCCAGGGCTCGACGGCCGCGGAACGACACACCACCGGCGGCACGGTGGGCATCACGGCGACCGGACCCGGTACCGGGACAGGGGGGGACATCGTGGTGATGCCGGGGGCGACCATCAATTTCTCCGGCGGCGGGATCACCTACGGCGCGGGCGCACTGGATACGACCATGCTCGTCTCCGGCACGAAGATCTATGACATAAGCGCCGCCAACAGCAGCATCACCTATGACCGGATCCTGAACTCACAGACCTTCGCCAGTCCAAAATTCGGGACGGCCCGCGAATATGACGGCGTTTATTACGGCGGGGCATTCCCGGTCAATAAATACTATGCCCGGTACACCGTGGGAAGCAATGCGGGCGCCCTGACGCTGATGGCGCCGACGGTGGTCCTCGACGGCGCCATCCTCGGAGAGGCGACGAACGGCCTGCAGCAGACCATGACAACGAACCCCGTCAACGGGACGGGCAACCCGACGGCATCCGGTTATATCGAGGCGGCGGGCGGGACGTTGGAAATAGGCAACGCGGTCAGCTCGGCCAACGGGTCCACGCCCGACTTTGTTGCGCAGTCCATCACCGTGAGCGCCCAGACCGCTCCTGTGCTTCCGGCGGCTTTCCAGCCGACCGACCCCCTGCCCTTTTCAAAGACGGTCCTCTCCGCCGCCACCTTGAGCAACGCGGGCCTCAGCACCCTGCGCCTCGCGGCCAACACGACTGTCACCGTGGAGAAGGGCGCCCAGGTCACGCTGAACCCCGGCGGCGCCTTCGCTGCCACGGCGCGANNGCCCTCGGCGGGAGCATAAGCCTCTCGCTGCAAACGGACGTGACCTCGAACCCGATTCCCGACGGCAGCGGCAACCCGACCAATCCACGCTACGTCCCTCTCGACGAGAGGATCTACCTCGCGCCGGGAAGCTCGCTCATCGCGCATGGAGAAAGGATAGACAACAGCGGGGCCGCGGCTTTTTCGGGTATTACCGCTTCCGGTCACATCGCGGGCGGCTCGATCNNACGAACGGTGGACGGCGACGGTGTCATCATCGGCCAGGGAGCCGTCGTCGACGTGAGCGGCGGCTACCAGGTCAGCGCGGCGGGCAAGGTTACCGGCGCAAGCGCGGGGAGCCTCACCCTTGAAGGCTATTCACTGGTCGTCAACGGCGACCTCCGTGCCCAGTCCCTCATGGGAAATAACGGCGGCTCCATCAGCATGTGGGCCGGCAATGTCACCATCGCACCGTCCGGCGGCACCCTTCCCAGCGGGTTCGGTGCCGGTTCCGCTTTACCGCAGAACCTGCAGGGGCAGCTTGTTCTGGGGGCGACGCAGCTCGACGGGAGTGGGTTTACCAACATTACCCTCAAGAGTGTCAATGATATCGTGGCGGCGAGCGGGGTAACGCTCGCACCCTCCCCGGCCAAGCTATCCATCGCCTCCACCGGGGGTGGCACGCCGGCCGCCGGTACGGAAATCGTCCACGTCCCCGCGGACCTGATCGGGACGAGCGCGATTACCCTCACCGCGGGAGCCGCCGACACGGCTATGGCACCGTCGTACGGTCCGATGAATCCACAGAATAACAACATATCGGCCAGGCTCGCGATCTCCCCCGGCGCGGCAGTTCTCGTGGGGCCTGGCGGCTCCATCACGATGAGCGCCCCGGTTATCGACATCGGCGGCGCCCTCGACGCCCCTGCCGGAACCATTGCCGCTGCGGCCGGGAACGTGTTAAACCTTGCGCCCGGCGCGTCGGTCCGGGCCGAGGGGTATAACGCACCGGGGACGGTTTCGCAGCTGAAAGGACTGGAGCCTGATCCCACGCCGAAGCCGGGCGGCTCCGTGACCCTGTCATCGGGCGGCGATCTCATCCTTTCTCCCGGCTCTTTGGTCAGCGTCTCCGGGTCCTCCCCTGTCAGCCAAACCGTCGTCAACGCCGATGGGACCACCTCATCCGTCACCATAGCCGGCAAGCCCGGCAGCATCTCGCTTGCCGCCGCGGGGAGCCTGGACCTGGAGGCCGGCCTGGAGGGACGGGCCATGATGGCGGGGCTGCCCGGAGGGACGCTCTCCATTGCCAACACAAACCCGGCCGGTACACTCGCCCTTTCGACCGGAGACCTCGCCCTCTTTCAGGCCGCGGGCTTCGATGCGCTGACCCTGGCCAGCGCGTATCGATTGAGCCTGAGCGGGTCGGGCCAGGTCGCCTTCGGGAGGAAGCTCACCCTCGATGCGCTGGAGGTCGCCGGCTCGGGGGCCGACGGGATCACCCTTTCCGCGCCCTGGGTGCAGGTGCAGGCGGAAGAGGTACTTCAGGCCGCGAACGGCGGCACCCCCAGCCTGCCGTCCATCGGCACCATGGTTCCGGGAGAGGCGGCGATCACTCTCTCCGGCACCTTTCTCGATGTCACGGGGCACGTGCTCTTTTCCGGGTTCAAGACGGTACATATGTCGGCCGTCGATGACATCCGGCTCACCGACCTGCAATACGGGACGCCCTGGTCGGGCTTACTGGCCACCTCCGGGGACCTGACCCTCCAGGCGGCAAGGATCTACCCGACCACCTATTCCCTCTTCACCGTGAGCGCCGGCGGCAAGGTGACGATCCTCCCCTCCGGCACATCCATCGACGGCCCTGTTGTCTCGGCCGGGGGGAGCCTGACCATCCAGTCCCTCGGCGCGGGCATCGACCAGGAAGGTTACGTCGCCGCCCCCTTGGGCGCTCTCTTCCTTCAGGCGCCAAACGGCCGCGTCTACCTCGCGGCAGGGAGCACCACCACGACGAAGGGTGACGCCGCCGTTGTGTACGGCAGCATCGAGTCCGGCTACAACCAGGGCGACCTTGGCGTCGACGCCTGGGTGGTTACCGGACACACCGGCACAAACCCTACCCCCTCCCTGGTCCAGAGCGCCCCGGCCGAATCGATTTCCCTCATCGGCAAGGAGGTAATCGTGCGCGATGGGGCCGCCGTCGACGTCTCCGGCGGCGGTTCCGTCTTCGCGGCCCAATTCGTCTCTTCCTACTCGGGCACGAATAATCCCCTCACGGGCAGCTACGTCGTCCTCCCCGGAAACAGCGTCGTCTCACCGGGCAGCGCGGTCTACCTGTCCGGCATAAAAGGTCTACCGGCCGGCGTCTACCCGCTCCTCCCCGCGGTGGACGCAAGCGGCAATCCCACGGCGTACGCCTTCATGCCGGGCGCGATGATCGTCACGGACCTGGGTAAGACCATCGCCGTCTCCAAACAAACGTTCACCGGTGACGGCTATCCCATCGTCGCGGGTTATGCCACGACGATGGGGACGGGCATAAGCTCCGCGCAGTACGAGGCCTATGAGGTGAGGCCGGCATCCGTCGTCCTGGCCCAGGGGGATTTCGAGACCCAGACCCATCAAGCCGGGGCCGCGGGAAGCGTCACCGTTACGGGGAGCACTACCATCCTGAACGGCGCCACCCTCGCGAACCCTCTGCCCGGCTACAGCGGCGGTTCCATCGCCCTCTCCGGCACCAATGTGATCGTTCAGGCATCGGCCGTTGGGCTGCCTGCGGACTTCGGTTTCGGTACGCCTGTCCCTCCCGCCCTCTCCGACACCCTCACCATGGCAGCCCCGTCTTTATCCGGTCAGGGTTTTCAGACCATCGGACTCGGGGTCTCCGACATAACCGGGTCCGCCGCGAGTGTCGCGGCTTCAACGGTCGAGATCAAGCCGGGCGTTACCCTGCGGGCGGAGAATATCATCCTCGGGGCCAGGAACTCCATCGCCCTCGATGCCGGCGCCCAGGTCCTCGCCCTCGCCGCCCTTGGGGACACCGGACAGGCAAGCCTGATCACACCGGGCAGCGCGGTGATTGCGTCAAACGCCGTCGTTCACGCGTCCGACGCGGTAAATCTCCAGATCGCGAGCCTCAGCCTCGACCCCACGGCAATCCTCAGGGCCGATCACAGCGCGCTCAACCTGACCGGGAGCACGATCACCATTACGGGCAGCAACGCGGTCCCCTCTTCGGGATCATCGGGCCTCTTCCTCACCACGGGCCAATGGGACAGCCTCGCAGCCGGTTTTGATGACATCAGCCTGATCGCCGTCGATGCAACCCTCCCGTGGAGCCCGAAGGCCGGCGCCCTGGTCTTCAACGGTCTGGCCGGCGCGGATCAGCTTGCCGCGGTGAGGGACACCCTCACTATCGATGCGGGTCTGCTGACAACACGGGTAAACGGTGCCGATACCGGGAGCACGGTCACGCTGGCGGCCCGGACCATCGTGCTTCAGAACACCTCGGGGGCATCGGTCCCTGTGTCCGGATCGAGGGGCACGGGCAACGTCACCTTCCAGGCCCAGGAGATGCAGGTCGGCAAGGGGAGCATCCTCTTCGACGGCTTCGGCACCGTCAACATGGACGCGGCGCACGACCTGACCTTCAGGGGGGCGGGCGAAGTGCCGCAGGGGGCGACCTTCAGAACAGCCGGCACCCTCTCGACCGGCGGCGCCGACCTGAATATCGCCGCCGGCAGGGTGACGACCTCCTTTTATATGCAGCCGGCCGGGACCGACCCCAGCACGGGCGCGGCCCTCTCCCCGGTCTACACGGCCGCCGATTATCTGATCGACGCCACGACTAAGGACACCTCCGGCAATGTCACCGGCGGGGGCAGGGTAAGCATCGGCCCAGACACGGGCGCGGCGGGGACTACCACGACCCCCGGCGGGACCCTCGCCATCACGGCGGGGGAGATCGACGTCTCCACCATCGTCGAGGTCCCCTCCGGTCAGATCGAGCTGACTGCAACGGGCAACATCACGCTGGCCGGCGGCGGTCAGCTCCTCGGCCGGGGGACGCCGTACGTCCCCGGCGGCGTCGTTTCCCTGACGAGCACGGGCGGCGGCGCGGTGACGCTCGCAGCGGGGTCACTGATCGATGTCTCCGCGGGGTTGCAGGGCGACGCGGGGAGCATAAGCCTCTATGCTCCCACCGGCGGCGTCACGCTGAACGGCACCATACAAGGCCAGGCGACAGGCGGCAAAGGCGGCTCGCTCTCGATGGTAACGGGCAGCGTCGATGCGTTTTCCGCCCTGAACAATAAACTGAAAACGGGCGGATTCAACGGGTCCCTCTCCATCGAGGCGACAACGGGCAATATCACGGTCGCCGCCCCGGATTACGTGCAGGCCGGCAGCGTCACCATAACGGCCGACAGCGGGTCTATCGACCTCGCGGGCGCCATAGACGTCTCCGGCGCGACCGGAGGCACCGCCCGGATCTATGCGATGGACAACCTCGTTGTCACGGGCGCCATCCTTGCCAGGGGAACGGGAGGCGCCGGAGGCGACGTGACCCTGAGCGTGTCGGGAAACGCCGGGACCCTCACCCTCGCGGGCGGCACTGTCGATGTCTCGGGCGGCGGCACCGTCACCTTCGAGGCACCCCTCACCGGCGCATCCTATAACCAACTGAACATGTCGCTCTCGGGCATCGTCACGGGCGCCTCCAGCGTGGTGGCGGAGGCGGTCAGGTCCTACGTCAACCAATACCCGACCATCACCTCGTCGGTCATCGGCAGCATCTACAATGACACCAGCACCTTCATGAACAGCAGCGCGGCCGCCGCCACGCAGGCCCACCTGCTCTCGGGCCTCTCCGGCGTGGACCCGTCCACCTTCCACTTCCGGTCCGGCATCGTTATCGGGCAGACCACCGGGAATATCACCGTCGGCGCGGCTTTGGACCTCTCTTCGTCGGCCTTGAGCTGGCGCTTCGGGCCCGGCGACGAGCCGGGCACCCTCACCCTGCGGGCTGCGGGGAACCTCTTTATCGACGCGAACATCGTCGACCACCCCACGGCCATGGATACCGTTTCGACGCTGGGGAGCGGCAACATACAGCCTTCCTGGGATATCGGGCTCGTTGCCGGGGCAAACTGGCAAAGCGCCAATCCCATGGCCGTGATACCCGCGGCCGTCGCGGGCGCAGCCGCGGGGAGCCTCACCATTGCGTCGGGAGCGGTCGTCTATACCGAGAGCGGGTCCATCGGCTTCGCCTCCGGGGGGAATACCGTCATCAACGATCCCGGCGCCGGTTACATACCGGGCGGCGGGTCGTATAATCTCGGCACCTTCTCGGGCGCCGTCCGGGGAGACGTGAGGGGCAGCCTGACCCTCAACGGCGGCGCAATCGAAACGGCCACCGGCCCTATCGATATACAGATAGGGAGGGACCTCGCCCTTGGCTGGGATAGCACCTCATCGTCGCTCGGCGCGATACGGACCACGGGTGAGCGCGCCCTGGGCGCGGCAGTCTCGAATTACTCCACTTACAGCCGCGGGGGTGGCATCAGCCTGGATGTGGGCGGCGATGTGGACGGCGAGGTCGTGCCCTCGATCGCCTGGCTGACGGTGACCTCCACACTGATCAGGAGGGGGACGTACACGTACACCATACTCCCGAATTATTCTTCCGCCCAGGGGATCCTCGCCATGGCGGCCGGAGACGTCCATGTCAGGGCCGGCGGCAATTTCGCGGGACAAGCCGGCACCTTCGGGCAAGGGGATTTGACGATCTACGCCGGGGGAGACCTGGAGGGCCGCTTCCTCGTCAAGGACGGCACGGGCACACTCGGCGCCATGGGAAACTTCGGCATGCCGAAGCAGGTGGTCAACGGGTTCCTCCAGAGCTGGCCGCAGTTGATCGAGATGTACGACGCGCGGGTCAGCGTCACGGCCCAGGGAAACGTCGAGCTGGGCGCGGTGGTCAACCCGTATCTGGCCGCCGCCGTTTCCGCGAGCTATTGGGACAATTCGTACGCCCCGAATTCGTCGATAACGCTGACCGCGGCAACGGGGGACGTCAATATGTACGGCTCGGTGGACACCCGGTACGGCAGCCTCTACGACACCGGCGCCACGATAAACGCCCGGACCTCCATGCTCCCCGCTTCCGTGGAGATAACGGCCGGCGGCGATATCAACGTGACGGCCGGATTCACTCAGCTGCCGGCGCCCAACGGCACATTGAGCATGACCGCGGGGGGGAATATCGCGTTCGGGAGCGGTGCCTCGTGGCTGATGTCCGATGCCGACCCGGCCAGGGTGTATACGTTCGGGACCACAACCATCCCCGGCCTGGACAGCCACGCCTCCATCCCCGTCCACACGGGTGACACGGCCCCGGCCACCATCTGCGCGGGCGGGAACATCGAAGACATGACGATCACCCTGCCCAAAATGACGACGATCTTCGCGGGAGGAGATATCATCGACCTGACCTTCACCGGCCAGAACATCCGGTCCACGGACGTGACGAGGATCGCCGCCCTGGGGAGCATACTCTACGGCTACAAAAGCAACGTCGAGTTCGAGCAGATCGGTCTGTCGGGCCCCGGATACATGGTGGTACAGGCCGCGGGAAAGATCGACCTTGGCGAAAGCGCGGGCATTCAGGCCGTCGGCAATTACCTGAACCCGGTCCTCAGCCCGTCCGGTTCCCTCATCGTCGCCGCAGGGTTCGCGGGCGCCCTGGACCCGCAGGGGGTGTTGACGTTCTTCGACGCCGTACGCAGCGCGGGCGACAGCTACGGCCCCCTTCTGACAAGCGACCCGGCAGCGGCGAGCGCGATAATCGGACAGGCGAGATCGGGTATCGTCATGCCCTTCCTTGCTTCGGCGGCTGCGCGTGACGGGGGAGACATCATCATGACCTCCTCGCAGATCTCCACCAGCGGAGGCGGCGGCATCTCGGCCCTCGCCACGGGGTCCGTGAACGTGGGCACAAGCGCCTTGGGGAGCGGACAAAGCGTCTCGCTGTCAAACAGCAGCCAGAAGAATTTCGGCATCCTGACCGAAGCCGGGGGCCCCGTCAACGTCTTTGCCTCCGGCGACGTGAATGTCAACGAAGCCAGGATCATGACCTTCCGGGGAGGAGACATCACGGTCTGGAGCGACAGGGGTAATGTCTATGCGGGAAAGGGCGACAGGGCAGCGGTCAACGCGGGTTCCCCCCAGTACATCTGCAAAAACGGCATATGCACCCTGACGTTCACGCCCCCCATCGTGGGGAGCGGCATCCGCGCAATGACCTACGCCCCGGATGAATTCACCCCTGCCCCGCCCATCGGGGATCTCCACATATTCACCCCGAGCGGCTTCGTCGATGCGGGGGAGGCCGGGATGTCGGGCGGCAACCTCTTCATAGGGGCCATGTACGGTGTGCTCAACGTCGCCAACATCTCTTTCGCCGGCCAGACCGTGGGCCTGGCCCCTGCCACGCAGGGGCTCAGCCTCGGTGTGCTCACCGGTGTGACGAATCTCCTGGACAAGACCGGTCTCGCCCAGCAGATGGCGGCGCTGGGGACGGCGAGGAGCAACCAGGCCGCCACGCAGGCAGTCGCGGACATGGTGAAGTGGTTCGACGTGAAGTTCGTGGGCTTCGACCTGACCTCCCCGGTCGCCGGCGGGGAAGACGACGAGCGCCGATGAAGAAAAGCGCGGAAGACAAGAGATAAGGAGCGGAGGTTCTTGCGATGCAGGAAAGGTGGATGAAGAAGGTCGTCGCGTGCGGATTACTGGTCTCCCTCGTCGTGCTGCTCCCAGGCCCCGCGTCTGCCTGGTGGGACGGAAAGTGGAAAT
>PLSJ01000326.1 GCA_003165115.1 Syntrophaceae bacterium
CCTGGATGACGTCGGCCACCTCGGAGGCGAGCGCCGCTTCCCGTGGCGAATGGACATCCGTGAGCACGGGCACGCCGAAGTTGTCCTTCACGTCCTGCAGGATCTTCAGGCCCTCCTCGATCCCCGGCCCCCTGTAGCTCTCGACGGATGTCCTGTTGGCCTTGTCATAAGAAGATTTGAAGATGAAGGGGAGCCCGAGCCTTTGTGTGATAACGGCAAGCTTTTCCGCCGCTTTGAGGGTCGCGTCCCTCCCCTCGATCACGCAGGGTCCGCCGATGAACGTAAAAGGCTTCCCGTCTACCGGATGGACCCCGACCCTCACTTCTTTGCGCATTCGGCTTTATCCTGCCTGTATTTCAGCGACGCCTTGATGAACTCCCGGAAGAGCGGGTGGGGGCTGAAGGGTTTTGACTTGAATTCCGGGTGGAACTGGCACCCCAGGAACCACGGATGGTCGCGCAGCTCGACGATCTCCACCAGCTTGCGGTCCGGCGAGATGCCGGTGATCTCCATGCCGCAGGTCTCCAACCCCTCCCTGTAGCGCATGTTGAATTCATAGCGATGGCGGTGCCTCTCGTGGACCAGCTCCTGGTTGTAAGCCTCGAAGGCCTTGCTCCCGGCTTTCAGCTCGCACGGGTACGCGCCGAGCCGCATGGTGCCGCCCTTGTCCGACGCATCGCTCCGTGTCTGAAGACGCTGGTCCCGGTCCACCCACTCCTCCATGAGGTAGATGACGGGGCAGTCGGTCTCTTCGCGGAACTCGGTGCTGTGGGCGCTCTTAAGCTTCCCCAGGTTCCGTGCGGTCTCTATCACCGCGAGCTGCATGCCGAGACAGATGCCGAAATAGGGGATCTTGTTCTCCCTGGCGTAGGTGACGGCGTTGATCTTCCCCTCGATGCCCCTCGACCCGAAGCCGCCGGGCACCAGTATGCCGTCCACGTCTCCCAGGTGCCTCGCCACGTCCTTTTCCAGGTCTTCCGAATCGACATAGCGGATATTCACTTTACAATGGTTGGCGATACCCCCGTGGGCCAGCGCCTCGTTGAGGCTCTTGTAGGAATCGGTCAGCTTCACGTATTTCCCGACCATGGCAATCTCGACCTGCTGTTTCGGGGCCGCAACGACGTCGACAATATGCTGCCATGCGGTCAGGTCGGGCTTCTTGGCCCAGATATTGAGCATCTGCGTGATCTTTTCGTCGAGACCTTCCCTGTTGAACGAAAGGGGCACGGCGTAGATGTTCTCCACGTCCTTCGCCGTGATGACCGCGTCCTTCTCGACGTTGCAGAAAAGGGCTATCTTGTCCTTCAGCGCCGTGGGAAGGAACTCCTGCGTCCTGCACAGCAGGATATCCGGCTGGATGCCGATCTCCCGCAGCTCTTTGACGCTATGCTGGGTCGGCTTCGTCTTCATCTCGCCGGCCGTCTTGATAAAAGGCACGAGGGTGAGGTGGATGAAAAGCGAATTCTCCTTGCCCAGGTCGTTCCTGAGCTGGCGGATCGCCTCGAGGAAGGGGAGGCTCTCGATGTCGCCCACCGTCCCGCCTATCTCCACGATCACGATATCGATCCTCTCGTCGACGTCCAGGATCATCGACTTTATCTCGTCGGTAATGTGCGGTATCACCTGGACCGTCCCGCCCAGGTATTCCCCCCTGCGCTCCTTCGATATCACGGAATCGTACACCTGCCCCGTGGTGAAGTTGCTCTTCTTCGAGATCACGGCGTTGGTAAAGCGCTCGTAGTGACCCAGGTCGAGGTCGGTCTCCGCCCCGTCCTCCGTGACGAACACCTCCCCGTGCTGAAAGGGGTTCATGGTGCCCGGGTCCANNTTTTGTCTCATGATTGCGACCCCTTCAGGAAGAACGTGACCATCTGTTCGCCGGTAAACACCCTGCCGCCGCATTGCTCATCATAGGCGCTTCCGGGACCTTGCCTTTGCCCCTTTTGAAAGACAGCGAACGGGACGGGGCACGCGTAATGGGTCCTCATCGATAGAGGGGTTGCGTGGTCCGTCGCGACCAGGAGACGGACGTCGCTGCCGATCCTTTCGAGCAGATAGCCCACGACTTTCTCGTCTATCTGTTCTATAGCCTTTATCTTCTCCTTAAGGCTCCCCGCGTGCGACGCCTCGTCGGGCGCCTCCACGTGGANNCCGCGTAATCGGTATCCAGATACCCCGTCGCCCCCGCGACGGACGGCGTCTCGAAGCCCGCCAACGCCCCGATGCCTTTCACCAGGTCGACCGCGGCCACCACCGCCCCGTCGATCCCGTATTTCTCGCGGAAAGCAGGGAAACGGGGCTTTTTGCCCTGGCCCCAGAGCCATATGCTGTTTGCGGGGCATACCCCCCGGCCTATCCGGTCCCTGTTGACCGGATGCTCTTTCAGGAATATCTGCGAGTCGCTCATGAGCTTGATGATGGCCCGCGACCCTGTCCCTGTCGGCATGTGGTCGATCACTTCTTTGTCGAGTATGTCGTGGGGAGGGGTCGTCACCATGTCCGCCGACCCGCCCTTCCAGACCATGAGGTGGCGGTAGCCGNNGTGGCCGTCATGCCGTCCTTGCCGCCGCGCCAGACCATGAGGTGGCGGTAGCCGACGCCGGGGTAAAAACTGAATTCTCCGCCCTCGACCGCGTGAGCGAAGTCACTTATGAGGACCTTCGCCTCCTCGCTCGTGATCTGCCCCGCGCTGTAGTCGCCCATAAAGACCTTCGGCGCGCGCACGTCGAGGCAGACGAGGTCGCACCGAAACGCGACGTCCCCTTCCTCGAGGGCGACCCCCATGCCGTATGCCTCTATGGGGGCGCGGCCCGTGTAGTACTTGTCGGGGTCGTAGCCGAAGAGCGACATGCAGGCGACGTCGCTGCCCGGAAGGTACCCGTCAGGCACGGTAATCACCCGTCCGCAAAACCCCTCACGGCTGACCCTGTCGATGTGGGGCTTCCTCGCGGCTTGAAGCGGGGTCCGTCCGCCCAGCTCATCGAGCGGAAAATCGGCCATCCCGTCGCCTATAACCACCAGGTACTTCACTAATCAGCTCCGCTCGCCATGTTCGATCCTGATATGGACGCTCTTCCCTTCGATAAAAGGCAGCCTGTCGATCTCCGCCTTCGCATCGAGCAGGTGCCCTTCGGCTGCCTCGTGGGTGAGCATCATGACCGGCACGTACTCGTTTTCTTTCCGGCCCTTCTGCGTCACCACCGAAATGCTGATGCCGTGGTCGGCGAGTATGCCCGAAATCCGCGAAAGCACGCCGGGCCTGTCCTCGCACTTGAACCTCATATAGAAGGAGGTCACGGTCTCCGCGCTCTTCTTTATCCTTTTTTCCCCGGACCAGAAGCGTATGCCGGGCTTGCCGCACCGGATGCTCATCCTTGCGGCCATGTCGATAATGTCGCTCACCACCGCGCTGCCCGTCGGGTCCGCCCCGGCGCCCTTCCCGTAATACAGGGTGGGGCCTACCCGGTCGCCCAGGACGTACACCGCGTTGTAGACGCCGTTTACGCCGCTCATGAGGTGCGTTGAGGGCAGCATCGCGGGCGCCACCCTCGCCTCTATTACCCCGTCTTCTTCTTTCGCGACCGCCAGCAGTTTGATGCTGTACCCCAGCTCCCTCGCGAACGCGATGTCCATGGGCTCTATCCCGGAGATGCCGCCCCTGCCTATATCGCCCATGGAAAGGGGATAGCCGAAAGCGAGACGCGCCAGTATGCAGAGCTTGTGACCGGCGTCCAGCCCCTCGACGTCGAGGGTCGGGTCGGCCTCCGCAAATCCGGCAGCCTGCGCGTCCTTGAGGGCACGGTCGAAGGGAATGCCTTCTTCGCTCATTTTGCTCAGGATGTAGTTGCTTGTGCCGTTCAGGATGCCGAGGAGATAGCTGATCCGGTTCCCCACGAGGCCGTCCCTTATCGCCCTTATCACCGGGATGCCCCCGCACACGGACGCCTCGAAGCCTATCTCGCACCCCGCCTTTTCCGCGAGGTCGAATAACTCGTTGCCCTTTTCGGCCAGGAGGGCCTTGTTTGCGGTCACCACCCACTTGCCCTTCTTCAGGGCGGCCGCGATCAGGTCAAAAGCATAGCCCGTGCCCCCTACCAACTCGACAATGATATCTATCGCGGGGTCGTCGACAAGCTCAACCGCGCTGCGGAAAAAGCGGGGATCGGCTTCCTGAAAGCCTTCGCGCCGCTCCGCGTCGATTTCCGCCGCCCCGGCCAGGACCACGTCCAGCCCGGTCTTTTGGCTGATGAGTGAACGATGCTCCCTGAGTATGCGGTATGTGCCCCGGCCTACCGTGCCAAGACCTATGATGCCTACCCGGGTCATTCCGTTCTTTCTGCCGGACCGCCCCCGGCGCCCTTTACGATGAGCAGGTCCCTCACCATGCAGAATGTATACGACGGCAGTCCGGAAATACGATAAAACTCGTCCATTTGATGAAATTACCACACATCGCCGGCACAATCAACGGGTTCTTTTCGGTGCGCTCCCACCCTTCCCGCGCTTTGCGCCTTCTTGGCACTAGTTCCCGCTAACTTTTTT
>PLSJ01000338.1:0-1307 GCA_003165115.1 Syntrophaceae bacterium
TGATTTTCTCTCAGGATGCATAGGGGTACTATCGTTCCTGCTGCGGCGGGTCGACCAAAAAATGAAAGGAGGTACGCACCATGCTTCATAAGACACTGCTGTTCGCCACCCTCATGGTTCTTCTCATCGTGGCCCTTGTTTTTTCTCCGGCCTCAAGCGCCCGAGCCGCGCGAGAGCCAGCGATGAAAGCCGCTGCGCCCGCATCCCACTTCCAGAAAGCGGACGAGCTCTTCTTAAAGAAAGACCTGAAAGCCGCTGCATCCGAGATTCGAAAGGGGGCAGGCTTTCTTAAGGGAAAAGCAAAGAGCGCCACAAAGGACAGCAAGGAAGGCTTGGATGCGTCCGCTCAAGAACTGGAGAAATTGGCCAAGGACGTCGAGACAGGGGGCGTGACTTCCGAGAAACAGCTGAAGGATACCTTCGCGAGATCGTACCATGCCTTATCCAATGACGAATACCGGAGGGCTTCCGAATCCTGGGCCAAGAAGAAGACAAGAGAGACCGGCCAGGCCCTTACGAATGCAGCGCAAGATGTGGAACAAGCCGCAAAGTGGTCCGGCCGTGAGCTTGAGGCGGACACGGCGGATACCATAGAATACGCGCGTGGGGTTGGCGGTAAACTCGTCAAGGGAGCAGGCTGGAGTGTGGATGAGGTGGACAAAGGCATCAAGGGAATAGGCAGTGCCCTTTCAAAGCTTGGAGAGAACTTGAAATCCGAAGATAAGTAGCGAGGACCGTTATGCCGGGTTTTGTACCGTTTAACCGGTAGGGCCGGGGAAAATCACGTTTGCTTACGTCCCCAGGGACAAAAAGGAGGATACGGATGAGAGCTGAAGGGTCGAGTTGCAAAGTTTGTTCGACGGTGTCTTCGTTCTTCTTGGGCGGGATCGTCGGCGCAGCCGTTGCGCTGTTGGTCGCTCCAAAAGCCGGAAAGGAGACAAGGCAGCAGATCAAGGATACGGCTGAAGACGTGAAAGGGAAGGCCGAAGACTACTATAAACAGGTTAAGGAGACGGTTACCTCGGCCCTGGAGCACGGAAAAGGTCTTGTTGCCGAGAAGAAAGAGCTTATCGCAAAGGCGGTCTAGGAAGGTATAGAAACATACAAGAAAAAGGAGTGACGGATAGCGGGAAGGCGTACGGGGGAAGCTGAGAGCATAAATTCACCGCCGGACTTCCATTATCCCTCGTCTTCGACATCTTTCATGATAGCAATGAAAGATATGTAGACGGCCATAATGAGAGGTCCGACGATGATGCCTATGAGGCCGAATGCCTGGATGCCGCCGAGCACCGCAAGAAAGGTGA
>PLSJ01000338.1:1318-19612 GCA_003165115.1 Syntrophaceae bacterium
ACGATATGAGACCCGATAAAGGGGAGGAAAGACGTGATGGCCGTCGCCAGGCCCCACAGCACAGGGGACGGTATGCCCACCACGACGTAACCGATCGTCCCTATTATCCCCTGCACCAGAGCTACGGCTACTCCGCCGTAGATAGTCGAGGCGATCACATCCCTGACCTGGCCCGACAGGTGCTTTTTGTTCCTTTCGGAAAAGGGCAGGTACTCGAGAATCTTCGTGACATAGACGCTGCCATCCTTAAAAAGGAAGAAGAGGATGAACGCCATGATAAGAAAGTTGGCCAAGCCGCTCGCGACGCTTCCCAGTCCGGAGGGAATCCAGTGGAGCAATTGTCTCGAAAGGTTCGAGACCCCGTTCGCCACGTAGGCCATTGCCTGCCGTTCCTCAAGGTGGAAGACAGGCAACACCCTTTCCATCAGACTGTTCACGAAAGAATCCCGGTAGACCGACCGCATTCCCTCCATGGTCAGACCCGCATTCGAGAGATCCTGGAGCTCTCCCACCAAAAAGTATGAAAGATAGGAAAGGGGTCCGAGGATGATGATGAGCACGAGGGCTACTGAAGATAGTGCGGCCAGCGATGGGCGTTTCAAATACCGGAGGATGAAGAGGTGCACCGGATAGAAAACGATTGCAAACACCGCCGCCCACGTGAGGGGGGCGAAGAACGGCACGAGGACAAGGTAGGCGAGGTAGCTCAGGAATACGACAAGAACGATGAGAATCCCGATCCTGAATCGGCGAGTCATAGGCGGACCACCGGTTGACAATGCTCCTTCGTTAAGAACAACACACTGTCCGGCCGGGAAGACGTCAGGGTCTGCAATGCCTTTGTCTCCTCATTCCTTGTCAACCAGCGTAGTGACGTATGTGGGGGTAAAGACGCCCCTCTTCCCCGCGCTCTTTACCACAACGTGCGGTTTCTCCCTGGTAACCCAACAGATTGCTTTAGGACTCAGAATAAAAACGTGAAAAAGGACCTCCATCCGGTAGCAGGGAAATTCACCGGCGGGCACCTCGATACGCTCGACGCCGGTCTGGCGGGCGGTGGCGGCCACTGCCTTTCCCGTAAAGTCGATCATGAAAAGATCCCATCGGCTGGCGCTTTCGTAAGGGAAGAGTCTGAGGAGAACGAGCAGCGAGCCCTCGACGGCAAGAGTTGCCCCTTCGGGAATATCCCGGACCATAGTCTTTTTGTCCTGGCCGGAGGTTTGCCCGATGTATGCCTTATGTGCGTCTCTCCATATCTTCTCCTCCATACGTCTCCCCGCGCTGTCGGTAAGGCTTCTCGTTCCGGAAATCAAATCCCCTTCCCTGGTCATTTTCACCCGTATCCGCTCCTCTGCCTTCTTAGAAATACTCGTTGAGGCAAATCCAATGCCGTCATCCTCGAAAGAAAGGGTCAACTCGATTTTTTCCGTGTCGCTCTCTTTACCTATTGGCACGGCCTGGTAGCGGTATGTCTCAACGTGGCTCCGGCCTGCCGGGCCGCCCTCGGTCGTGTCAGGGAAGGCCAAGCCTCGGGCCAACACGAAGAGAAGGAGACAGAGGGCGCCGAGATAACGCGCTTTCATTTTCACAACTCATCCGGGAAAGCTCTTATGGCGCCCGCCACAACGACGGGAAAGGAATTCATCGGTAATCTTCATCCAGCCTATTGTGCTTCTACTATTCCCAAAAAAGTAGTTCTTCAAGATAGAAGCGTCAAGGCGCTCTTTCCCATGATCACGGTCGACCGTTATGGCGCTCTTCCCGGCGCCTCAACCCTTGCCCACCTTCTTGCGCAGGGTCGCGAGCAGTGTCTCCGGCGGGTTATTCCCGAGGATATCCTGGAACTGACTACGATAGTTGCTGATCAGGCTTACCCCTTCGATCACCACGTCATATACCTTCCACCCGTTATCTTTCTTGATGACCCTGTAGTAAATTGGCGTTTCGCCCCCCTTTGAAACCACGCTGCTCTGGACCTCCACGGTAGTTGCCGAAAGGGGCACTTCTTTGGTGAAGTTTACCTGCTCGTTGGTGTAGGCAGTGATCTTTTCGACATACGCATCCTTGAGTATCGTCCTGTAAAGCTCGACAAATTCCTTGCGCTGGTCCGGGGTAAACTTGTTCCAGTTGAGCCCCAGCGTCCTTTTCGAAAGCTCCACGAAGTCGAAGAGCTTGTCGGCAGCGGCCGCGATTCTCTGTTCCTTCACCTTTTTGCCCGATTCCCCTTGCAGCTTTGGGTCGCGGAGCACGTCCAGCACGCCATTCACATTTGTTTTCACGGTATCGAGCGGGACACCCGCGAAAGCAGGGAAGGGAACCACGAAGAGAATCAGAAGCGTCAATCTGGCCAGCCATTTTGTCATGATATCCTCCTTGGGTTACTTAGCCGGTTTTTCCGGGGCCTTGTCAGGTTCTTTCTTCACGTCCCCGAAGGCGTACTTGCCGATAAGGTCTTCGATGTCCGCGGGCACTGACGTCTGCGCGATCACGCCGCCCGGCTTCAGGACCGCTCCGGCTCCCCCGGGATCGATCTTTACGTACTTGTCGCCGATGAGTCCGGCGCTCTTGATAGTCGCCGCCCCATCGTCGTACACCTTCATGCCCTTGTTGATTTCCATTCCCACAACCCCCATCTGTTTCTCCTGATCCACGCCCAGGCTCGTCACACTGCCCGCCTGATACCCGTAAATTTCGACCGAGCTGCCGACCCTCAGTCCGGAGATCGAGGCGAACCGCGCATAAAGCGGGTAGGTATCGCTTCCAAAGAACGAAACCTTGCCCAGTTTCACGGTCATGTAACCCACACATATAAGACCGAGCAGCATGAAGACGCCGACCGCCATTTCTATGGAATATTTTTTCATTGCCTGTTGCCTCCGGGACCGCATCGGTGTGTTGCAACAATCTTTTGCTTTGTCCGGGCTTTCTCTATTATCTTATCGATCTCGTCCACCGGGGAGACCTGTTCAACCCCGGCACGGATGTAAATATCAAAACATGTTGCCGCGCCTATCTCTGCCGTTGCAATGCCCTGGATGCGGTCGATGGCCTCGGCTTTCAGCTCTTGCGCAAAATCGGCCACCAGTTGCCGTGCCTTATCGATGCTCGTGTGAGGGAATATCGTCAGAATCTCATCCCTGCTGTGACGGGCGGAAAAACCCCCAATGGGGTTGAACCGTCTGTTGGTATATTCGCCAAGCGCCCTCAGGACTTCCACCGCGGCCTGCGGTCCCAGCGTCTCGTGCAGCAGATCGAATTCGACACTGAAAAGCGCGGCGGAAGCGGTTGGTATCTCGGCGCTGCCCCCCAGCATTGCCGCATAGTGCACCCTGAACGCCTCCCTTGAAAGCAGGCCCGTCAGTTCGTCCTGAAACCCTTCAAGGCTGCGGAGAAACTCGTCGATCATGGGAAGTTTCAGCCTGACGGCTTCTTCGTAGGTCCCCTGGAAGCCGACCGCTCCCTCCCAGAGGATGACGATCCTGTCTGAGATAAAGAAGACATCGGGTATGTCATGGCTGACCATGACGGCGGTAAACCCGAATTTTCGCCTGTAGTGAACGATCATGGAGAGGATCATGTTCTTCCGGATGGGGTCCTGACCCGTGGTCGGCTCGTCGAAGAGCACGATCTTCGGGTCCGTCACCAACGCCCGCGCCAGGGCCACCCGTTTCTGCATCCCGCCAGAGAGCTCGGACGGGAATTTATCGGCCGCTTCTGTAAGCTCCAGCTCCTCGATCCTGATCGCTGCCCGCTTTTCGATCTCTGCGTTGCTGAACTCGGTCGTCTGCCTTAAGGGGAAGGCCACGTTATCGAAGACCGTCATCGAGTCAAGGAGCGCATTATTCTGAAACAGGTAGGCTATCTGGCTCCTGCACGCGTCCCACTCGTTTTTTTTCATTTTGCTCACGGGCCTTCCCTGAAAGATGACGGCGCCTTCGTCCGGTGTGAGGAGCCCGATGATATGCTTGAGGAGCACGCTTTTACCCGTGCCGCTCTTCCCGATGATCGTGGTGATCTGGTTTTCGTAGATGTCGAGGTTGACCTTGTCGAGCACGGTCTTGTCGCCGAACCGCTTTGTCACGTTCCTGAATTCTATCAAGGGTATTTCCATAACCGTCCTTACATAAGGAATGACGTGACGACGTAATCCGTGATGAGAACCATGACGCATGAGAGCACGACTGCGGAGACCGTCGCAAGACCCACCGCCTTGGCGCCGTAACCGTCGGTCCTCATATGACAGAAATAGCCCTGGAAGCAGCAGATGCACGAGACGATCGCGCCAAAGACGAGGGCCTTTATAAAGCCTCCACGGATGTCCACCATGCTCAAGGAAGATTGTACCCGGTAGAAATACGTGCCCCCGTTTGTTCCCAACAACAGCACACCGGTCAGGTATCCTCCTATGATGCCAATGAGATCAAAGAAAGCCGTAAGCAGGGGAAAGCTGATGATTGAGGCGGCGATCCTCGGGCTGATGAGATACCGAACGGGATCGACCCTCATCGTGTAGAGGGCGTCGACCTGCTCCGAGATGCGGAGGATCCCGATCTCCGCGGCCATGCCGGAGCCGGCCCGCGCGGTGATCATGATGGCCGTGAGGACCGGCCCCATTTCCCTCACGAGAGAGAGGGAAATGGCGGACCCCAGGGCCCCTGCGGAGCCGAACTTCACCAGGCTGTAGAAAAGCTGCAATCCGAGCACCATACCGGTAAAGAGACCCACGAGCAACACGATCAGGGACGACCTCGCTCCGATATAAAATACCTGGTTTACGATCTGCCGGAGTTGCCTTCGCCGGAAGATGTTGATAAAGGCAATGGAAAAGAAGACACCCATTGCGCCCAGGTTGCCCACGAATCCGAGGGTCCCCCGCCCGATGAACAGAAGCACGGTGATCAGTGGGTTCGAGCCGCGTGCGCGGTCAAGGGAAATCATCCCGGAAGCCCTGCGAAAAGCGCGTTCTTATTGCCGCGGAACCGAAAATTATCGTGCGGCGCTTCGCTGCACGGCCGTGTCGTAGTTTTTATGACAAGAATCACGACTCTCCTCCCGCCTTCGCTCCTAATGGTGTTCTTCCTGACCTCCGCCCCGGTTGTGCCCTTCGCCCCGGTCATCATGTCCGCCGCCACCCCTATCGTATCCTCCGCCCCCGTCACGTCCTCCATACCCCCAAAAACACCCTCCGAGGGATACAAGCATCATCGCGAGCACCATAAACATAATGATTTTCTTCATCGTCTTCTCCTTTTGTTTGTGTGCCGTCAGGCAGGTGAAGTATATGGCCCCTCCATCGAATTATATTCCTTGAATTCCGATTCGGCAGACCCGTTCATTTGGCACGCCCGGCACCGCGCTCTCCCGGTGCCCCACTTACCTCCTTATAGCGCGCGGCGGGTGATGCACTCACTTCTCCTTGTGGTCGGCCGCTACTCAGGTTTTGCTTGTGAGCCGGTCTTTTTCCGCTTATCTTCAATAGGGTGAAGAAAATGCACACCGTACACCTGTTTTCGATCCTGACACTGGCAATTTCGAGTAACTTTGATAATTTAGGCGTCGGAATTGCGTATGGCATCAGAGGGACATGTATTCGCTTTCCCTCTAATCTTCTTATCGCCTTGATTACCGGCGCCGGCACCCTCCTCTCGATGCTTGCGGGAACGACACTTTATCGCTTCTTAAGGCCTGAGCTGGCCACCCTCATAGGAGGACTGGCCATGATCGGCATAGGTGTGTGGGTTATCGTCCAGGCCACGGGGCGGCTGCGCAAAGGCGAGTCCTCCACGGAGCAGCCGCCGGACCCAGGAAGCGTTATTTCACAACATATAATGTTCAGTCATATAATGAAGTTTCTTGACGACCCGTTTTTTCTGGACAGGGTGTGCTCCACGCATATTCATGTGAGAGAAACCGTTCTTTTGGGCATGGCGTTGACGTTGAATAATCTGGTCAGCGGGGTGGCGGCCGGCATGCTGGGTTTAAGCCTTTCTCTCGTCACCTCTTTCGTGGCTATCTTTAGTATCCTTGCCATTTGGGCGGGTAGAAGCGCGGGCCGATCTTACCGGTATCGGTGGATCGGGACTGCAAGCGGACCTGTTTCCGGCTTGCTTCTCATAGCGATTGGAATCTATGAGATCCTTTTTTGATGGAGGCCGGAGGTGTATCCGTGAATACGACCGAAGGAGCATCACCATCTTCTGCAAGAAGCATTAAACGCCTCCTATGGACACGATACGTCACGTCTGGCTGTAAGTGAGCGCCCTGTCATCGGCTGACCTGTGAATGGCTTTCGTGTCCCCAGCGTAGCCTGTATTGGCTGTGATGGGTTGAAATGACAGGATTTCTTCATCCTGATGGTTGACAATATTCTTCGGTAGAACCTACGATGTGACAAGATTCGACAACCTGCCCGAGCGCACGCCGGCGGGGTTGAAGGCGAACTGCTCGACCTTTGCTCCCGCGAACCAGTAGATTTTAGTTTTGAATCCATGTGGATTGGTGGAGACGGTAATCCTAAAAGGGACCGGTCGGCGACGACGTTATGGTCCCGGCAGGTCTGCCGGGTTGTGAAGCAAGAGCGGACTTTACCCGGACAGCCGGGAGAGGGTGAATGATTTCTGACAGGAGGTGAGAAACGGCAAGGTGAAAGCGGGCGCGGGAAACGAGACGAGACTGACGAGATCGGATCCTGAACAGTAACCGATAGGAGGCACACGATGAAGAATCTGATGGTTCGAAAACGGAGGTTCAGGGGTTTGTTGTCGGGAGTTGCGGCCATCGCATTACTCGCTGCGTTTTTTACAGCCGCCCCATTTCATGCGGCATCGGCCCAGGTCCCACCCACGTTGGGTACTGCACAGAGCTTCGCGATACTCGCGGGCTCGACGGTGACCAATACGGGCCCGACCGCCGTCGTTGGAAACCTGGGTGTCAGCCCCGGTACGGCGGTCACGGGTTTTCCTCCCGGGATCGTCACGGGGGGGGACAATACATGCAGCCGACGCGGTGGCGGGTCAGGCCCAGAGCGATGCCAACACTGCGTATAANNGCGTATAATAATCTGGCGGGTCAGGATCTCGGGGGAAAGACGCTCGTGCAGGGCGTCTATTGTTTTTACCTCGCCGTTCACCGACACCTTGCCGGGCGGCGTCGTGGCCGCCGGGGCAGCCAGCACCAGTTGCGGCGGGTCGGTCACTTCCACCGCCTCGTCGGTGACCCTCACCGGGGGATCGATCCCGGCCAATGGTTCGTGCACAGTTTCCTTACCGGTGACCGCGGCCAATGGGGGCGCTTACCTCAACTCGCTGGCCATCGGCGATCTGCAGACCAGCAACGGCAGCAACGCCGCTCCGGCCGTTGCGACCCTGACCGTTCCCCAGCCCACTACCGCGCCAACTCTCGGCAAGGGCTTTAATCCGGCCGCCATCAATGCGGGCGGCAATTCGACCCTCACCATTACCCTGAGCAACAACAACGGCTCGGCCGCCACCATGACGGCCCCTCTCACCGACACCCTACCGGTGGGCGTGACGGTAGCCGCGACGCCCACCAGCACCTGCGGCGGGTCGGTCACTTCCACCACCTCGTCGGTGACGTTGGCGGGCGGCACGATCCCTGCTAATGGCGCCTGNNTCCCTGCTAATGGCGCCTGCACGATCCCTGCTAATGGCGCCTGCACGATAACCGTGCCGGTGATCGCGGCCGCAGGGGGCAGTTATTTCAACACACTGCCCGCAGGGGCCTTGCAGACGAGCAACGGCAACAACACCGCTCCGGCGTCTGCGACCCTGACCGTTTCCCCTCCCGCCTCCGTGACGCTCAACAAAGCATTCAGCCCGGCCAGCATCAAGGCGAGCGGAAACTCGACCCTTACCATTACCCTGAGCAACACGAGTTCCAGTGTTGCCTATCTGACCTCGCCGCTTACGGACGTATTGCCCGCCGGCGTCGTACTGGCCTCGACACCCGCCACCACCTGCCGCGGGATACTCACGGGCCACAAGGGTGACTCGGCGGTGACCCTCACCGGAGGGTCGATCCCGGCCCACGGCTCCTGCACGGTGACGGTGAACGTGACGGCGCCGGTTGCGGGCAGCTACTTCGACTCGCTGGCCGCAGGCGCCTTGCATACGGACCTCGGTAACAACGCCGCCCCGGCCATCGCGACCCTGACGGTCATCCCCGCGATCGTGCCACCCACGCTGCAGAAGTCTTTCAGCCCGGCCAGCATCGGTGCGGGCGGCTGCTCGACCCTTACCATTACCTTGAGCAACACCAACAACACCGCCGCCAAGCTGACCTCACCGCTCACGGACTCCTTGCCCTGCGGCTTGGATATAGCCTCGACGCCTACGACCACCTGCGGCGGGACTGTGACGGGCTGCAAGGGCGACTCGACGGTGACCTTAAAGGGAGGCTCGATCCCGGCCAACGGGTTCTGCACGGTGACGGTGAAAGTGACCGCAGCAAAAAAGGGCAGCTACTGCAATAAGCTGTCTGCCGGCGCGTTGCAGACCGATCAAGGCTGCAACGCCTCGGCCGCCGACGCGACCTTGACGGTCAACAACTAACAGCCGGCGGTAATGAGAACTTCAGCGTCGCCACTCCGGAAGGGTAATAATTTCCGGGATGGCGACGCGCCTTTGCAGAGCATCGAACAGGACAAGCACAACCATTGTTAATGTTCAACCTGTCCCGCCCGGAAGGCAGAGCGCCCGCATATTTCGCGCCGAATTCCCGGCACGGATCCCTTATTAAACGGGAAGGAAAAGTGAACAGTTTACAGCCAGCGGGAAAGGAGATGCGAAAACCACTCCTTGACCTTGAGAGAGAGAGGTCTCTTTTTCCACTCCTGCCATTGGACCTCGTCGGACTCGGCGAGGTCTGCGGCGAACATCTTTTCCATCTCGACGGCGAACTCACGGCTCAAGACTACCGCGTTCACCTCGTCATTGGTCGAAAAGCTCCAGAAGTCCATATTGGTGGAGCCGACTGTCGACCAGACGCCGTCAATTACCAGGGTCTTCGCATGGAGCAGGGCGTCACGCCGCTTGTAGAGCTTCACCCCCTTCTTCAGGAGCCGGGAATAAAAGTATTCTCCCGCAAATTGGGCCAGGGAAGAATCGGTCGTTCCGGGAAGCACGATCTTCACGTCGACTCCGCGTTTTGCCGCATCGGTAAGGGCCTTTATCGTCTGGTGGTCGGGGACGAAATAGGCATTCGTCATATGGAGCGAGTTCTCCGCAAACGTGATGGCGGCCACATACATAATAAATGTGATCCTGTTGTCCTCTCCCGGGGTACTGCCCAATACCCCCACCAAGGCATTTCCCTCTTCCTTGAGATCGGGGAAATAGTTCCGCGCGGCGAGTTTCGCCCCCTTCTGTTGCTTCCAGGTGTCGAGAAAGAGTTCCTGGAACTCGGCCACGGCAGGGCCTTCAATTTGAACGTCCGTGTCGCGCCACGGCATCTGCGTGTCTTTCCCCTCTCTCCTTGCGGAAAGGCTGCTTGAATAAACCTGGCTGATGTTGATGCCCCCCGTGAAGGCGACTTTGCCGTCGACGATCATGATCTTGCGGTGATCCGATTTGGCCAGACGCCATTTTCCCCGCGCCTTGAGTGGGTTTACCGGGTTGAACTCCACGACCTCTATGCCCCCGTCGCGCAGGCGCTGAAAAAATGCGGCTGGAGTGGTGTAACTGCCTAGGCTGTCGTAGATGAGACTTACCTGAACGCCCTCAGCCTGTTTTTGCAGTAGCAGATCGGCAAGCTTGCGGCCCGTTTCATCTTCGATATCTTCCATCGTAAAGGTTTCGATGTTGATATGGTCCCTGGCATTCTCTATCGCTTTGAACATGGCTGCATAGGTGGCCGGACCGTTCACGAGCAGGGTGACTTTATTTCCCTTCGTCAAGGGACTTCCGCTCACCGATTCTATGACGGTGGTATAGCGCTGCAGCATGTCCGTCGCCTTGACGGAGCGCTTAAGGCGTTCCATGAGGGCCTTACTCTGCTTGAAGGATATAGGTCCTTTGGCCGAAGCGATCTGAGGAGATCCCCCGGTGGCCGGCGCCTCACGAATAGTTTCAGACACGTTCGGCAGGGTTGCGCATCCACCGCCGAGGGCCAGGAAGGAAAGCAGGACAAAGAGGGGAAGGAAGGGTTTGACTCTTCTCATGGCGACTTCATCCAGAACTATTGCGATTGACGGGCGCACTCGCGAGTGTGCCCGTCAATCGCGCCCCCGCAACCTTCGTAACCTGACCGGGAGAGCCGGCCCACGGTGTTCTCCGTGGCAGTCGCCATATCCCAGCAGGAACATCGATGCCGGGCTGCTACTTCACGATCAGGTTATTCTTTACGGATTTGACTCCTTTGACGCTCCTCGTGATTTCACCAGCCTTGTTGACGGCCTGCTGGGAATTAACGAAGCCGCTCAGCTGGACAACCCCCTTGTAAGTCTCGACACCGATCTGGAATGACTTGAGAAAATCATCCTCCGCAAGCAGAGATTTTACCTTGGTCGTGATAGTGGAATCGTCCACGTACTCGCCCGTGCTTTCGTGCGTGCGCGTCGATGAACAGGCCGCAAAGGTGGCGACAAGCATAAGAAGGACCAGATAGCCGATGATTACATTCCGTTTTTTCATAACGATTACTCCTCCGTTGTAAATTTGATAGTGAAACAGTTTCTTACACGATCTTTTCTGCCAAAGGCATCAGAACATTAATGCACCCTCCCGGACGCGCCGCCTCACCTCCTTTCCACATGCCTCCCCTTCCCCGAAGAGGATCAATGCCGTTACAGCACTCTTCGTCCCTGCACAAGACGGACGATGATCACGATGATGGCGATGACCAGCAGGATATGAATGACTCCACCCATCGTGTAGCCGCTCACCAACCCCAAAAGCCATAAAATCAAGAGAATCACACAAATGGTCCAAAGCATCGTATCCCTCCTTCTGTTGATAGACTCTACATGCGACGGCCGGCCGCTTTATCCACCTCGATCTTCATTCGACCTCATCTGGAATTGTATTCCCTGAATCTCTGCTTTGCACGCTGCCTCCCCGGCGGTAGCGTGCTGAAGGACGAAACTCCGTTACGGCCGCCACAACGTTGTCGATTCGTGAGCGAGCATCCGCCTATCGCTCGTAGTCCAGCCGGGCCCCCACATGTGCGCCGGAAGTGTGTCAGCGGGGTTGCTGCACGGCACCGTGATAGAAGACCTCACATTTGCCGCCTTGAACGAAACGTTTTGCCTTTCTGTAGAGGTCGATGAATGGGCCGGCGAGGGACTCGATCGCGCTCACCGTGCCGGCGCGGGGGCTGTCAAAGGAGCCGCTGACCGTCTGTTTGAATATCGGGCATCCCTTGTCATCGAGAAGCGCCACCGTGACGTTGTCAAATCGCTCGCTGACAAGATTGAGCTTGCCTTTGAGGGCGGCTCGACTATGGCGCGTCGCGAGGGCGCAGTCCGTCGCGTCGGCCTCACCGTTCTTTACGGTCCAGTGGGAGATAAACTGGGTTATGGCGCCCCGTCCTCCCTGGGCCTCGGAGTAAACGTCCCCATAACGGTACCCCTTGAGCGCAACAGTACCAAGAGGGCCCACGAGGAAGAAAGCGACCAGGTCGGCGGGGTGGAACTTCTGGCTCGTCTCATACTTTGAGAGGACCTTGTCGAGGTCCATGGTATAAGTAACGAGATTATCGCCCCTGAGAGCGAAAGTACCGTTCAGGTTCTTCATCAGAATGCGACGCCCTTTTTCTTTTACCGTCAGGGAGGCAGAAAGATCACCCTTCCCTCCGATCACCTTTTTGGCGCCGAAGAACGTCTCAAGTTTTTCAAAGTCCAGCTTCGACACCTTCACGTTGACTTTATACATGGCGTCGGCTTCCGTCTCGTCCGCCGTGACATCTCCTTCACCCTTGCCTCCGAGGACGTCCATGGTAAGGGGCGTGAGGGAGTAGGTCCCCTTGTCCGCCTTCACGGGACCCTTGATGTTCTCGATCCTGAGGTCCTTCCGCAGCACCTCCCTGCAAGTGAGGCCTCCCGTGAATGAGACGCTCTTGATAATCTCCCCTGAGGTATCCGCTACCGAGGCGTTTTTCGCAACCAGATTGATTCCTTTCACTTCGATTTTTTCACCCGTCTTCTCGTCAAGATAGTTANNCGGACAGCGTGAGATCCTTCAAGCCGAAAGCTGCGCCCGGCCCTTCCGGCAATTTCTTCCTGCGGTTTTCGAAATTGTACTTCCCCTCGGTGTCCTCCACGATGGTGAAGACCGGCTTGATAAGCTCGCAACGGGTGACTTCGAGCTGCCTCCTCAGAAGTGGCATTAACTCCACCCCTATCTTGAGGTTTTGGAGGTAGAGGATGTCGCTTCCCTCGCTGGCGACATGGATATTCCCTGCCGACACGCCAAAGGGAAAGAACGAGAGTCCCATCCTTCCGGTGATCCTGACATCCATGCCGGTCGCCCCGGAGGCGGCGGTTTCTATCTTCGACTTGTAAGAATTAATATTGAATAGCAGGGCCGCGACGCATCCGGCGATTATGATCAGGGCGACAACACCGCCCGCGATGGCGATACCCCGTTTTCGTTTCGGTCTCATGGTCTTCACCCGGTGAGCACACCTTCCGAGACACCTCTTTGACAGCACTGACAAGAGGGTTGTCCCGCCTCAATAATCAGTGCTTTTCGTGTACCGCATCGCCAATGGCAACGCCTGGAGTGGATCAAGGCTATCCAAGCCGCAACGAAATCAGGGACGCCCGGGCATCTCCCCCGCTTATATCCGGTACGATGGTCAACTCCAGCGCCGTCACCCCGTCGAGGTTGACGGTGTAGTCTTCGACCTCCCGGGTCGCGCCTGGCGGGCTGAAGGTGTACTGTTGGCGAAGGATTTCCCGGTAGGACCTCCCACCGTCTTTCGACCATCGCAGCACAAACTCATGGGTCCGCTCCCGTCTCTCTTCCTCAAATACGAGATGAATGAGCCCGAGTGCCTGCGGTTCATCAAAGAGCAGGCGAATCGTTTGCTTCCCGTTTTCACCGGCCAGCCAGCCCGGCCCACCGCCGGTCGTCAAGGCTGACTCGACGGGGTGTCCCGTCTCCTCAGAGGTGATTTCGACCCGCGCCAGACGCTCGAGGTCCAGCCAGGCATGATCGGTGGATGCGGGCTCCTTCTGGCTTGGATTGATAATCTGCTTGCGCATCATGCTCTGAAGCACCTTCCTTCATTATAAGAGGAGAAAACTCATCGTGTTTTTTCCGGACTTCCGGGACGACAGGACCGGACCAATACATAGAAAACTTAATCTCCTTCTGCCGCCTCGTCAAGGCGGCGCCTCTCGATATCTTGCAGGGGATCCACAATCCTGCCGCTTCTTGATCGATGTTTTTCGTCGGTCGTTCGCCGTGCACCGGCCACCGTGTGACTGTTCCCATAAGTTGTTCGCGAGCAACTTTCCCTTGCTATCGCAGAGCCCTGCAGCGAAACAGGTTCATTCCGGACTTTCCAGGCCGGGGTGTTGTAGGGCGGAATAAATACTGACAAATGCCCCCATGAATAGTGCCCATCCGGAAAGCCGACTCTCGGCGCAACTGCCCCCCCGGTGATGCAACAACCCCCGGAATGGACAGCGATCAGGCTGAGGCCTCGATCCGTGTGAGCACCAGAAGGTTATAGGAGACGATGAAGCTCCAGACATACCGTTTGAACCCCTCCCAACCCGACCACTTACAGCGGACAGGAGGCAACGCGTAACAACCTCCGGTAGTGCCCTGTTTCTCGATCTATCGCCGATGATGTCGCCCGCATGCAAAGCCCACGTGGTGGTCGGACATGCGTTAGAGATCGAGCCCTTTGAATTCCCGTTGAAACCTTTCGGTGAACCTGTTGAGCACCCTGCGTTCCAGTTGCCTTACCCTTTCCCGTGAAACGCCCAGCCTTTCGCCGATGTCGTGGAGCGTGAGAGGCTCTTCCGTCATGATGCGCTCGTTGAAAGATTGCCTTTTCGGAATCGGGACGTGAGAGGATTTCAAAAGGGACGCACGCGTGCGGGAGGGAATACATCGGCGTTGAAGTTTTTTCTTGACTCGGTATTTTTAAATATCATATAAAATATATCTAATTGGTAATCACCGGCAGCAACGAAGGGCGGTTCATAACGTATCAAACAAAAGGAGGATGATCCCGTGGCAGATCTGAGGGTCAATTTTTTCGGCGTCCCGTTCAAGAACCCGATCGTCGTCTCTTCTATCGAGACGAGCGACAGTATAGACCATATCACGAAGGCCATCGACAGCGGCGTCGGGGGGGTCGTCATCAAGACCGTTACCGACAAGCCGAAGATGTCGGAGCTGACAAGGCACTCGAAATACGTGGTCCTCGACGACAAAGGCGAGATCGTCAAAGGGAAGATCCCCAGGTTTTTTGTCTTTTATGCGAGGTCAGGTTATTCCGTAAGGCCGCCCGAGGAATGGGCCTCAATTATCAGGGAGTCTAAAAAATATGCCGACGCCAAAAATGTGAGATTGATTGGGAGCGTTGGCGGGAGCACCCTCGACAAGTGGGTGGAGCTTGCCCAAATGGAAGAAGAAGCCGGGGCCTGCATGCTGGAGCTTAATTTCGGCTGTCCCCATCCGTCGCAGATGGACGAGGAGGCGGCCGGGATGCTGCTCGGACAGGACCCCGTGGCGGCGGCGGAAATTACCCGGACCGTGGTCAAGGCGGTCAAGGTCCCCGTGGTGGTGAAACTGACGCCCCAGGTGACCGATGTGGTGCCCATAGTGCGGGTCGTGAAAGAAGCGGGTGCGTCCGGTGTGCTCCTGATAAACCGCTATACGGGATTCGCGGTGGACATCGAAGAAGGCAAACCCTATCTCGACGCGCGGGCAGGCGTGGGGGGGCCGTGGGTAAGGCACCTCGCCCTCAGGTGGGTGAACGCGGCCTATCTGGAAACGGGCATTCCCATCGCGGGAACGAACGGGATTTACGACTGGCGGGAGGCCGTCGAATTCATCATGAGCGGGGCCACGATCATGGAGGTGGGCTCCGTATTGATGCTCAAAGGCTACGAGCATGTGAAGGTCATCATCGAGGGGCTTGAGAAATTCATGGACCGAAAAGGCTACGGGACGGTCGATTCCATGATCGGCATCGCCTCCAGGCGGTCCCTCACGTACGAAGAGACATATCGGCTGCCGGCCAAGAAGGCGGTGATAGACGAGGAGCGCTGCAAGGTGTGCGGCCAGTGCGTAAGGTCATGCTTCCAGGATGCCCTGGCGAAAGGCGACGACAAAATCGTCACGCAGTCGGAGAACTGCATCGGCTGCGAGCTTTGCTACTCTGTCTGTCCTGCGGACGCGATTTCGTTCAGGACGGTGTGACGGCCCAAAACGCAGCAGTGTACCGCAGCCGGGAGGAAGCCTTCGGGACATGAATAAGACATTGCTTGTCAAATTAAAGGTGAACGGGGAATGGATCGAGGCTTGGGCGCCCGAGCGGCAGACGCTCCTCGATTTTATCCGGGAAGAACTCAACCTCACGGGGACGAAGAAGGGATGCGGGGCCGGAGACTGCGGCTCCTGTGTCGTGCTGATCGACGGCCGCGCGACGACCACCTGCACGTTGTCCGTCTCGAAGGTCCAGGGCCGGGAGATCACGACGATCGAGGGGCTGGCCAACGGAACACATTTGCACCCTATCCAGGAAGCATTCATCGAGGCGGGGGCGATCCAGTGCGGATACTGCACACCCGGAATGGTGCTTCAGGCCAAGGACCTCCTGGACCGTGTTCCCGATCCGACGGAGCAGGAGATCAAGGAGGCCATCGACGGCCACATCTGCCGATGCACCGGCTATATAAAGATCGTAGAGGCTATCAGGCTCGCGTCACGGAAGAGCAAAAAGGTCGGCGCAGGGATAAAGGGAGGCTTGAAGCCATGACCACAATCGGTAAGCCGTATCCCCTGATCGACGCGGTGGAAAAAGTCACCGGAAGCCTGAAGTACGGATCGGACTACAAGCTTCCGGGTATGCTCTATGGCGGCGTGCTGAGAAGCCCGATCCCCCACGGCCGGATCGTTTCCATCGACGCCGGCGGGGCGCGCAGGATACCGGGCGTGAAAGCGGTCATCACGGGCCTGGAAGAAGACCTGCCCGCTTACTCCGTGGCGGGGGAGAAGTTTTTTGACGAACGTCTCCTCGCAAGGGATAAGGTCAGGTACATCGGGGACGAAGTGGCGGTGGTCGCCGCGACCGATGAAGAGACGGTGAGAGAGGCGTTGAGGCGCATCGAAGTGGAATATGAGGAGCTTCCGGCCGTGTTCGACCCCNNGAGGCCGTCGAGCGGAACATTGCGCGGGCCCTGAAAATCCGCCACGGTGACGTCGACGCCGCGTTCCGTGATTCTGACGCCGTCGTGGAAGGCACGTTCAAGACCCCCCTGGTCCACCAGGCTTATCTCGACCCTCACTCCGTCGTTGCCCAATGGGACTCACACGACAGGCTCACCCTCTGGATACCCACGCAATCTCCGAGACTGGCGCGAATGACCTACGCTAATGCCCTCGGCATCTCACGGGACAGGATCAGGGTCATCCAAATGGAGATGGGAGGGGCTTTCGGGGGAAAACTGGAATACAGGCTTCACCCCCTGGCCGCGCTCCTCGCCCGAAAGGCACGGGCGCCGGTGAAGATGACCAACAGCCGGAAAGAGGAATTCACCGCAACACTGCCGCGGGTCCCCATGGTCATCAGGATGAAGGCGGGCTGCAAAAAGGACGGCACCCTCCTGGGCAAAGAGACGGAGGTCATAGCCGACAACGGGGCTTACCTGAACTACGGCCCCGGAGTCCTGCTGAGCGCGGCGTCGCGGCACGACAACCTGTACCGCCTGAAGAACATCAGGACGGACGGCTATCTCGTCTATACCAATAAAGTCGCAACAGGGCCTTTCAGGGGGTTCGGTTGTCCCCAGAGCTTTTTTGCCCTCGAATCGATCATGGACATGCTGGCCGACGAGATCGGCATGGACCCCGTCGACTTCAGGCTGAAGAACGCGAGCCGGTGTGGGGACGTCACGCCGCACAAGTGGTTCTTCGGAAGCTGCGGCCTCCCGGAGGCCATAGAGAAGAGCGCCGAAAAGGCGGACTGGTACGCCAAAAGGAAGACCTACCCCGGAATGAGGTCGGGTGACATGGTTTACGGGATCGGGATGGCCTGTTGCCTCCATGTTTCGGGCAGCAGGACGTTCCTTCCCTTTTTTGATGGGGCCGCCGCGTTCGTGAAGCTAAACGAAGAAGGCCGCGTGATCGTGCACGTGGGAGAGCCGGACATCGGCCAGGGGTCCAAGACGACCTTCGCCCAGATCGCCGCGCACGAGCTTGGAATTCCCATAGAATGGGTGAAAGTGGCCACGGTCGACACGGATATCTCGCCTCACGGCCTCGGCACCTTCGGGGACAGGTCGACCACCCTCACGGGGAACGCCGTTCGTCAGGCGGCCAGGGAGGCCAGGGGCATGCTCTTCGAGGCTGCCGGCAAGAAACTGGGGGTCGACGCGGCGGGCGTGTTCGCCGAAGACGGTCAGATTTTCACATGGGACCGGTCGGGCCAGATGAAATTCACGGAGGCCGCGGAGCTTGCGTCCTACGAGAGGGCGGGCGGGAACGTCACGGGTCACGGCCGGTTCATCCCCCAGGACGTCTCCATGGTGGACCCCGTGACGAAAGTGGGCAATATCTCATGCGCCTACCCCTTCGTGGCTCAAATCGCCGAGGTCGCCGTGAACGTGAAGACGGGGGAAGTGACGCTCCTTTCGCTCACCGCCGCGCACGACCTGGGAAAGACGCTCAACCCGCTCCTAGCGGAAGGACAGGTGCACGGCGCGGTAGCCCAGGGGATCGGATTCGCCCTGATGGAAGAAATGACCGTGCAGGACGGCAAGGTGACGAACCCCAACTTCAAGAGGTACAGGGTGCCGAGGGCGAAGGATATGCCCCCCATCCAGACGATCTTTGTGGAATCGAACGACCCTAACGGCCCTTACGGCGCAAAAGGGCTGGCCGAGCCCGCCCTCACCCCGGTTGCCCCGGCCATAGCGAACGCCATCCATCACGCGACAGGGATCCGGCTGACCGAGCTGCCCATGAAATCCGCCACCATAAGAGACATGCTCGAAAAAATGGTGCCCAAACCGGTTTGAATCTTACTTGTAGTTTCGTAATAAGGGAGGGGGAAAAGGAATGAAAAGGACGCTGATGGGCAAATTGCTGTTGGTTT
>PLSJ01000182.1 GCA_003165115.1 Syntrophaceae bacterium
GAGATCCTCGAAGAGTTCGAGGAACCGGGCCGCGCCCAGAGGACCTTCTGGACCGCGACCGCCTTCCATGGCCATATCGCCGAGAAGTATAAGGTGGATGGTGCGGAAACCGGGGTCTGTCCGGACCGGAGCGTACTCCTCGTACGTGAGGACCCGGACAGACCCCGGCGACCGTGCCAGACGCGAAAATATCTCCACCCCCCCATGAAACCGTGCACTTTCGTGCACCCCTGCAAGCGTTCTACGCGAGCCTTTTCTTGAACCGCATCGCGCTGAGCGCGAAGATCGCCACCCCCAGGAGCAGAAGGGCGAGGACCTGCGGCCAGAGCACGTCCAGGCCCACCCCTTTGAGGAATATGCCCCGGACGATCACGAGGAAATAGCGCAGGGGCGAGAAATACGTGACGTACTGGAAGCCCAGGGGCATGTTCTCTATGGGCGTGACGAAGCCCGAGAGGAGCACGGTGGGCTGGAAGAAGAAGAAGGAGGCCATCATGGCCTGCTGCTGGGTCTTGGATATGGTGGATATGAAGAGACCTATGCCGAGGATGGAAAGCAGGTAGACGCCGGTGCAGAGGAAGAGGAAAGGCAGGGAGCCTTTAATCGGCACATGAAACCAGAGCACGCCGACGGCGGTGACGAGGATCATCTGCCCGAAGCCGATCGCGGCCGACGGGCTCATTTTTGCCAGGACCAGCTCCAGCGGGCGGATGGGGGTCACCATGAGTTGCTCGATGGTGCCGATCTCCCGCTCCCGCACGACGGCCATGGAGGTCGTCATGAGGCAGGTGAGCAGCATGATCAGCGCGATAACTCCGGGCAGAAGGAAGTTGCGGCTTTTGAGGTCCGGGTTGTACCAGACCCTTGTGCGGAAATCGGTCTGTGGTGCGTTGATCGTGGCGGGCGCCGCCAGATCGTGCGAAAACCGTCCGACAATAGATGCGACGTGGCTCATGGCGATCAGGGCGGAATTCGAGTCGGTGCCGTCGACGAGCACCTGAAGCTGCGCGGGGGCGGCCTTCCTCTTTATATCTTTCGAGAAGCCGTTGTCGATCTGGATTGCCACGAGCACCGCTCCCTTGTCGAGGAGATATCCGCTCTCCTTTTGGGAGGCGGGCCGGTTCGTGATGGTGAAATAGCCTGACGCCTCCATCCTCCGGACGAGTTCCCGGCTCTCCTGCGACCTGTCCAGGTCCAGAAGCGCCGTGGACACGTTGTCGACGTCCAGGGTGGCCACGTAACCGAAAAGGAAGAGCTGGATGAGGGGAGAGATAATGATGAGGACACGCCTTTTCCGGTCCCTGAATAACTGAATGAATTCCTTGATCGCCAGGTACTTTATCCGCTCGAACATGTCGCTACTCGATCCTTTTCTTGAGCTTTCCGCAGGCGAGGGCAAAGACGACGACCGCATAGAGGGAGAGGAGCACCACTTCGAGCGCGAGAAAGCGCATGCCTGTCCCCTTCAGGAATATCCCCTTCAGGATGGAGACGAAATACCTGGCAGGGACCGCGTAGGTAACGACCCTCAGGGGCGCGGGCATGTTGGAAATGCTGAAGACGAAGCCGGAGAGCAGAAAAGAGGGGAGAAAAGAGGTGAGCATCCCCAGTTGGCTTGCGAAGAGCTGGTTTCTCGTGCCCGCGGAAATCAATACGCCGAAGCTCAAGCCGCCCGCGAGGAAGATGGCCGAGGTCGCAAAAAGCAAAAAGATGCTGCCCCGCAGGGGCACCCCCAGGAAAAAGGCGCTGATCACCACGCAAAGGGCCGTGTCGGCGAAACCGATGAAAAAATAGGGGATCAGCTTGCCGATGACCAGCTCTGCCGGTTTCACCGGGGTCGATATAAGCTGCTCCATGGTGCCCCTGTCCCATTCCCTCGCTATGGTGAGAGAGGTAAGGACGGAGACGATAACGGACATAATAAGGGCGATGAGTCCGGGGATGACGAAGTTCCTCGATTTCAGCTCCGGGTTGTACCAGACCCTGTTGCGCATGTCGATGACGGGAGGGGCGGGCGTCACGACCTGTCTGCGGCTGAACTGGTCGGCAATCCCGGTGATGTAGCCGAGGGCGATCGTCGCGATGTTGGAATTGCTCCCGTCGATAAGGACTTCCACCGAGGAGGGCCTGCCCGTCCTTACGTTTTTCGAGAAATCGAAGGGGATGACGAGGGCGACCGTGGCGGCGTCGGAATCGAGGTACCTGTCTATCCGGCCGTAGGAGTCGGGATGGGCCACCGTGGTAAAGTAGCCCGACTCGGTGAACTGCGCCACAAGCTCCCGGCTCACGCTGCTCTTGTCCTGGTCGTAGACGACCATCAGGATATTATTGACATCGAAGGTGATCGCATAGGCATAGATGAGCAGGAGTATGACCGGCAGGAGAAACGCCATGGCGAGGCTCAGGTGGTCGCGGCGCACCTGGATCCACTCTTTTTTCGCTATCGCCTTGATCCGCAGGAGGCTCATCCTATGAGGCCTCGATCAGGGTCACGAACACGTCTTCGAGGGACGGCATCACTTTTTCTATGCGCTCCACCGCGATCCCCGACGATTCCAGCACCTCTCTTATGCGGCGGGCGGACGTTTCCGCATCTTCGACGGTGGCGTGGAGAGTGCTGCCGAAGATGGCGTTGTCTACCCCCTCCCTGAGGAGGACTTCGAGGGCCTCGACGGTCTTGTCCGCCTCTATCTCCAGGATGTCGCGCTTCATATAGTGCTGTCGCAGCTCCATGGGCGCCCCTTCCGCGATGATCCGTCCCTTGTAGATCAGGGCGAGCCTGTCGCAGTAGTCGGCCTCCTCCATGTGGTGGGTAGTGACGAAGATGGTCGTGCCGGATTCAGCCATCTCCCGTATCAGGTTCCAGAAGCTGCGCCTCGACAGGGGGTCGACGCCGGAGGTAGGCTCGTCCAGGAACAGGACGGGCGGCTCGTGGAGTACCGCGCAGCCGAGGGCAAGGCGTTGTTTGAAGCCCGTGGGGAGCGTTCCCGTAAGGACGCTTTTCTTGTCCCCGATCCCGGCCATTTCAAGCACCCAGGCCTTGCGGCTCTCTTTCTTGTCTCGGGGGACCCTGTAGACGCCGCCGAAGAAGTTGATGTTCTCTTCCACGGTGAGATCGTCGTAGAGGGAGAATTTTTGCGACATATAACCGATGACGTTTTTTACCGCTTCGGGCTCGGTGCGGACGTCGTACCCGCCTACCGTCCCGCCCCCGCCGGTCGGCATGAGCAGGCCGCAGAGCATCCTTATGGTCGTCGATTTGCCCGCCCCGTTGGGTCCGAGAAAGCCGAAGATCTCTCCCTTCGCCACCTGGAGGCTGATCTTGTCCACGGCGATAAAGCTGCCGAAGGTGCGGCTGAGGTCGTGTACGTCCACGGCCGTATCAGGTCCGTGCATCGGCGCTCCTTAGTGCGTCTCTGCGTTGCTTTCCGGTCCCGTCACGAGGGCGATAAACGCATCTTCCAGGGACGGCAGGATCGATCGCTTTCCCGCGACGCTGATGCCGCGGGATACCATTGCCGCCACGACGGTGTCGGCCGCATCCATGCTGCCGAGACCCACGTGAAGCCTGTCACCGTATGCGGTCACGCTCCGGACGCCGGGGACGCCCGCGGCAACGGCCCGCGCCTCCCGTCCCGCGGGAGTGAGTATCTCTATCATGGGGAAATGGAGCGTTCTCCTCACCTCCCGGGGCCCACCCGTGACCAGGAGCTTTCCCTTGTGGATGAGCCCGATTTTCGTGCACCGCTCGGCCTCGTCGAGGTAGGCGGTGGAGACGAAAATCGTCACCCCCTCACGCAGGAGGTCATAGAGTATCCGCCAGAGGTCCCTGCGCGACACGGGGTCGACGCCTCCCGTCGGCTCGTCGAGGAGAAGGACCTTGGGTGTGTGGATGAGTGCGCAGGCGAGACCCAGCTTTTGTTTCATGCCCCCCGAGAGGTTGCCCGCGAGCCGGTCCCGGAAAGGGTCCAGGTTGCTGAAAGCCAGGAGCCTCCCGATCCTCGGCGGCCTCTCCTTTTTCGGCACCCTGTAGAGGTCGGCGTAAAAGAGCACGTTTTCCATCACGGTCAGGTCTTCGTAGAGGCCGAACCTCTGGGGCATATAGCCGATCTTTTCCTTGATCGCCTCGGGGGCGCGGAGGACCGAATGGCCCGCCACCCACACCTCTCCGCCGGTAGGAGTGAGCAGGCCGGAAAAGAGCCTCATTATGGTGGTCTTTCCCGCGCCGTCGGGTCCGAC
>PLSJ01000168.1 GCA_003165115.1 Syntrophaceae bacterium
CGGCAGCAGCGCCTTGATGCTGTCGACCACCTGGATCACGTTGGCGCCCGGCTGTCTCTGGATATTGAGGATGACGGCCGGGGTGTTGTTCATCCAGGCGGCCTGCTGCACGTTCTCGGTATCGTCCACCGCCTCGGCCACGTCGGACAGGCGCACGGGCGCCCCGTTGCGGTAAGCGATGATAAGCGGTCTGTACTCGGCGCTCGTGAAGAGCTGGTCGTTTGCGCCGATGATGTATGCCTGTCGCGGACCGTCGAAAGTGCCTTTGGCCTGGTTCACGTTTGCGGCAACGAGGACGGCTCGCACGTCTTCGAGGGTTAAATTATAGGCCGCCAGGGCGGTAGGGTTGACCTGGATGCGCACGGCCGGCCTCTGGCCGCCCGAAATGCTCACCAGCCCCACGCCGGGCATCTGGGAGATCTTCTGCGCGAACCTCGTATCCGCCAGGTCCTCCACCTGGGGCAGGGGCAGGGTTTTCGATGTCAGCGCCAGCGTAAGGATCGGAGCGTCCGCCGGGTTTACCTTACTGTAGACGGGAGGGATCGGGAGGTCCGTGGGCAGGTAGGTAAAAGCGGCATTGATGGCCGCCTGCACCTGCTGCTCCGCCACGTCGAGGCTCAAATCCAGGGTGAACTGGAGCGTGATGATCGAGCTTCCGTTCGAGCTGGTCGACGTCATCAGGGTGAGGCCCGGCATCTGGCCGAACTGCCTTTCGAGCGGGGCCGTCACCGACGACGCCATCACGTCGGGGCTCGCGCCGGGGTAAAAGGTCCTGACCTGGATGGTAGGATAATCGACTTCCGGGAGCGCCGATACAGGCAGCATCTGATAGGCGGCGAGGCCGGCCAGGATAATGGCAGCCATCAGGAGGGTAGTGGCTACCGGCCTGATGATGAAGGGCCGGGAAAGGTTCATCAGTTGCTCCGGGGCCCACTGCCGCCCTGGGTGCCCTGGGCCTTCAGCGTCACCTTCGCGCCCTCCCGCAGGCGTTCCGCGCCGTCCACCACGACCAGCTCGCCGGCGTTCAGGCCCTTGCTCATCGCCGCCGACCTGCCCTGAATCTCTGCGATCGTGACGGGCCTGACCTCGGCGGTGAGGCCGGGCCGCACCACGTAGACAAAGGTACCCTGGGAGCCGCGCTGAATCGCCGCGGCGGGCACGATAACGGTCTGCCGCAGCACGTTGACGAGGAGGCTCGCATTGACGAACTGGTTCGGGAACAGCGCGTTGTCCTTATTCTCGAAGACCGCCTTGAGCCGCACCGTGCCGGTCGTCGGGTCTACCTGGTTGTCCATGGTCAGCAGGGACCCGCTCGCAAGCTTCTTGCTCTGGGCACGGTCATAGGCGTCGACGGGCATGTGCCCGCCCCCCTTGAGGTTCTCAAGGACCGGCGGCAAATTGTCCTCGGGAATCGGAAAGATCACCGTGATCGGCTGCAACTGGGTGATCACGAGGAGACCGCCCTGATCTGTGGCGTGGACCATGTTGCCCGGGTCCACGAGCCTCAAGCCTACCCTTCCGCTGATCGGCGCGCAGATACGGCTGTAGGTCAGTTGCAGCCTGGCGTTGTCGATCTGGGCCTGGTCGGTCTTGATGGCGCCCTCATATTGCGTGACCAGGGCCGCCTGCGTGTCGAGCTGCTGTTTCGGGATCGAGTCCTGCTGCCAAAGCGTGCGGTAGCGCTCGTGGTCGAGCTGCGCGTTCTTCAGGAGCGCCCCGTCGTGGACCATCTGTCCCTCGGCCTGGAGCAACAGCACCTGGAAAGGCCGCGGGTCGATCGTGGCGAGGAGGTCGCCTTTCTTCACTATCTGACCTTCCTTGAAAAAGACGTCCATGAGCTGGCCGTCGACCCGGCTCTTCAAGGTGACCGTATAGAGGGGGGTCACGGTGCCGAGCCCGTTGATATAGACGTTCATGTCGCCTTTTTTTGCCGCGACCGCTCCCACGGGAACGGCACGGACCGCGGGGCCTGCCTGGGGGGCCTGTGACGCCCCTGTTTTTGCCCTGCCCAAAAAGGCGTATACGACAACAGCGACGACTATGACCACGAACACCACCGCCCATCGCCGCCTGTTTATTCGGTTCGGTTTCTTCGCTTCATGTTCCTTCTTCACTATCGGCCTCACAATCCTCGCAATAAAGATGCGCGCGCCATACGACGTCCGGCGTCAGCCTCCATCGGCTCACGGTCCGGTTTATACCATTTCAGGGTCCCTTCCGCAATTCGCCCCCGCACCACGTCGGGTGCGCCTTTCATTTCCCCCATCATTGCGCCGGTTCTTCTTCCGTAAGCCGGTCGAGAAAACGAGAAGCATGGAAGAGGGCTTCACGCTCGATGACAGAGAGCCGGCGCGTCATTGCCCCGGCCAGCCACTCTTCCCTCCGGTGGAAATCCGCCTCCAGCGCCTTCTTTCCGTCCTCGGTGATGGTGATGAGAAGGCGCCTCCTGTCCGTCCCGTGCGGCTGCTTCGAGACGAAGCCCCTCTCTTCGAGAGCGGCGAGAAGCCTCGTGAGCGATTGCGGACGGATACGCTCCCGCGCCGCGAGGTCCGTGGCGGTAACCGGCCCGCCCCGCAGCAAGCTGCCCAGGACAATTAGCTTTGATGGGCTGAAGACTTCCTCGGTCCGGTTAAGGCGCAGCCGCCTCATGAGAAGAGTTACGCTGCGCCGCAGCGCCCTCGCTATTTCCTCCGTCCCATGATTCCTCTCCATCGCCCTGGCCATAATTCGTTAACAATAGCTTACTAGTTCACGAATGTCAAGCGCCACCTTTGTGGCACCGGCGCGCAAAAGGATCAAAGGCGGAACGCGAGGACAGAAGGAGCGCCGAAGAAAATCCATGTAAAAAAGGCGGGGCCATACAACGGCCCCGCCCGCGACGTTCCATGCGTGGAAAACTTACATCCCGAACCTTTTTCTTATCGCCGCGAGGCCGACGAGGCCGGGGCCGAAAAGAAGTAACGCGCCGGGAACCGGGACCGGAGCCCCCTTAACGACGCTCACGTTATCGATGTTATTGTACGCGGAATCGCTGAAACCTTGCAACGTAAGAGTATCCGACCCTGTCCCCGTGACCGAGAATGAAAGCATCGTCCACAAAGTGGACCCGGTTTCACCCGAGATCGCATACTTTACATCGCCATTCCACAACGCCTGAAACACCTGGTAGCCGGGGGAGTTGCTGCCGCTGTCGGCCCAAAATAATGAAACGTTATACTGCTGGCCGGGCGTGGTCGCCAGAGTCTGAGAAACGCCCGCAATTCCCTGAGATGCATAATTGCCGAGCACGAGCATATAACTTCCCGCGTAGGCGCTTACGCCGTCCAGGGATGACCTGAGGCCGTTGTATCCAGTGCTGGCAAAGCCGTATGCCGGTGTTCCGAACGTTGTCCACCCGGTAAGGTCGCCGGTCTCGAACCCACCATTTGTGACCAGATCGGCGCGGGCGGTGCCGACCATTGCCCCCGCGGCCGCGAAAACGAGGACCAGAAAAAGCACGACTACATTCTTTCGCATACCAAACCTCCTCCTTAATCCAGGATAGTATCCGGCAGCGCGGCTGTCTGGCTGAAGATGACCAAAGATGAAGACCCGAGGCCCTACGCTTTCCGCCCTATGGTCGCCCATAGTTTAGCTTTTACAGTATACTTGACTTAAGTCATTGTAAAACAGAGTCTCACGAAAAGTCAACAATTTTTTGCGGCGAGCACCCCTGTTTCGCGGACGTGCGAAATCGAGACCGGCGCCTATTTGAACTTGTGATACTCTTTGTTCTTTTCGTAGAGAATTTTCAGCCCCTTCAGCGTGAGGAATTCGTCGACCTCGTCGAGGCTTTGGGATTCCCCGTAGATGAGCTTGGCAAGACCCCCGGTGGCTATCACGTGGGGCTTCGTCGTCACCGCTTCCTTCATCCGTACGACAATGCCGTCGACGAGGCTGATGTAGCCGTACACGATCCCGGCCTGCATGGCGCCGACCGTATTCTTTCCGATAATGTCTTTCGGTTTTACCAGCTCGACCCTCGGCAGCTTCGATGCACGCACGAACAGGGCCTCAAGCGAGATCATGACGCCGGGGGCGATGGCCCCTCCCGCGTATTCGCCCTTCGGCGTGACGTAGTCGAAAGTGGTGGCCGTGCCGAAATCGACGACGATCAGGGCCTTTTTGTATTTCTCGTAGCCCGCCACCGCGTTGACGATGCGGTCCGCCCCCACTTCCTGCGGGTTGTCGTACAGGATGGGCATGCCCGTCTTTATGCCCGGCCCCACGACTATCGGCTGAATGCCGATGTATTTGCAGCACATCATCTGAAACGGAATGAGGAGGGGCGGGACCACGCACGAGATGATCGCGCTCTCCATATCGGCCAGCTTCAGCTTCTCGAAGGAAAGGAGGCTCTCGAGGAGCATGGCGTATTCGTCGACCGTCTTCTGGAGCACCGTGCTGAGCCGCCAGTGGTTGACGAGCGTGTCGTTCCTGTACACGCCGAAGACCACGTTCGTATTCCCGATATCGATGACGAGGAGCGCGTTAGAAACTGACATCGCCCGCTATCACCCTTGTGACTTTACCGTCTTCTTCTCTCAGAAGCATTGCGCCGTCCCTCCCTATGCCCTCGGAGACGCCCCGGTACACCCTGTCCGTCTGGACGATCTCCATAGACACCCCCCGGATATTTGCCCGTTCTTCCCACAGGCGGCAGACCTCATCCACCCCCCGGCCACCCACCACCTCGTAGTACTTCTCCAGATTGTTCAATAGCATGCCACAAACGCGCGCCCTTTCAAAGCGATTTCCTGTCTCGAGGAACAGGGACGTGGCTTTCCCTTTGATTTCCTCATCCATATCGGCATCATCCATGTTGACGTTGAGACCTATGCCGATGACCACGAAGGCCACCGCCTCCGGCTCCACGGAAAGCTCGATGAGGGTCCCGCAGATCTTCCTGCCCTTCACCAGCACGTCGTTCGGCCATTTGAGGGTGGGTGTCAGGCCCAGAGACGCCAGGGTGTCGAACGCGGCGAGGCAGGAGATGAACGTCAGGGGGGAGACTTCCGACGGATGCAGGGCCGGCTTTAAAACGGACGACACATAGATATTCTTGCCGTAAGGGGAGCGCCAATGCCTGCGGAGCCTGCCCCGCCCGGCGCTTTGCGTCTCCGCGATCACACACGCGCCTTCACGGCACCCGGCGAGCGCCATATCAAAGGCGACGCCGTTGGTCGAGCCCACCGAATCCTTGTAAACGATCTCCCTTCCCAGGATGCGCGTCTCCAGGTACCGCTCGACCTCCCATGGATAGAGCAGGTCGGGCGCGCCCGTGAGCCGGTATCCTTTCCCTTTCAGTTTTTCGCACACGTAGCCCATCCGGTCGAGGTGCCGGAGGATTTTCCAGACGGCGGTCCTGCTGATGGAGAGGCGTGAGGCCATAAGGTCTCCCGAGACGTAGCCGGGACCCTCCCGCAGGAACCTGAGGACCTCCCCTGCCCTATTCATTCTCGACCCTGTCGTAGTGGGAAAAATACATGCTGAACGAGGCCCTGCCCTGGGACAATGACCTGATATCCGTCGAGTAACCGAACATCTTCGTAAGGGGCGCGTTGGCCTGGATCACGGTGATTTTCTCCTTCGCGGAGATGTTCACGATCTGGCACTTTCTCATATGGAGGTCGGCGATGATCTCTCCCATGAACTCGTTGGGCATGGTCACGGTCAAAGACATGATGGGGACGAGCAGAATGGGGCGCCCGTCCTGGCAGGCCCGCCTGAACCCTTCATAGGCGGCCATTTTCAGCGTGAGCCGCGCAAAGTCCGGGTTGTTGAAGCTTGCTTTCAGGATATCGACGCGGATATCGGTCATGGGAAAGCCCTTGAGAGGGCCGATCTGGAGTGCCTCCCGGACGCCTTCTTCTATGGCGGAAAAATACGCGAACGCAGGGTCGTCTTCCGCGATCCTGCCGCCCACGGCGACTCCCTCCCCCCGCCTCGTCGGGGTGAGCGTCAAGGCGACGGAACCTTTGCACGCCACGTTGTTGATCACCTTCTCGAATATATGCTCCACGCCGGCCTGATGTTCGATGGTCTCCCTGTAGACGACCTGGGGCTTGCCCACGAGAAGGTCTATGCCGAACTCTTCCTTCATCCTGCGCACCACGACGTCGAGATGGAGCTCTCCCATGCCCGAGACGATGGTCTGGTAGGCGTCTTCGTCCGTAACCACACGAAAAGTGGGGTCTTCCTCGGCGATCCTGTTGAGCACCTGGAGCAGCTTCTCCTGGTCCGCATTGCGCCTCGGCTCGACCGCGATGGAAATGACCGGCAGGTATTTGCCGATCGGCTCAAGCACGATGGGGCGCGTTTTCACGAGGGTGTGCCCCGTCGAGGTCTCCTTCAGACCCACCACGCCGACGAGGGCGCCGGCCAGGGCCTCTTCGACCCGCTCCTTGTGGTTCGCGTGGATCTTGTAGATCCTGGACACTTTCTCCTTTTTGTCGAGGTTCACGTTGTACACGTCTTCCCCGACGCCGAGCCGGCCGGAATAGACGCGGATATAGACGAGCTTCCGTCCCTCTTCCATCAGGACCTTGAAGGCGAGCGCGCACAGGTCCTCGTCCACGCGCGCTTCCCGGTGCTCCGTCTCCCCGGTGACCGGGTTGACGCCCTCCACCGGGGGCACCTCCAACGGCGAAGGGAGATAGCTGACGATCGCGTCCAGGAGGGTCTGGATGCCCTTGTTCCGGAGGGCGGAGCCGGCCACGACGGGCACGCAGGCCAGCGCCACGGTCCCCTTCCTGATGGTCTCGCGGATAAATGCCTCGTCGATGTCGCCACCTTCCAGGTAGCGCTCCATGAAGCCGTCGTCGAGCATCGAGAGTTTTTCCAGGAGCTTTTCACGAAACTCCGCGGCAACCTCCGCCGCTTCCGGGGGTATCGGCTCGTCCTGGTAGCTCGCCCCCAGGTCGTCCTCGTTCCACACGACGGCCTTCATCGTGATCAGGTCGACGACGCCGTAAAAGCCGTCTTCCCTGCCGAGCGGTATCTGGAGCGGTATGGGGTTGGTCCCCAGTTTTTCCACCATCATGTCGAGGACCTGGAAAAAATCGGCTCCCGGTCTGTCGAGCTTGTTGATAAACGCGATCCTGGGCACACGGTACTTGTCCGCCTGGTGCCATACGGTCTCGGATTGAGGCTCGACCCCCTCGACCCCCGAGAAGACCTCGACCATGCCGTCGAGCACCCTGAGCGACCTTTCGACCTCGATGGTGAAATCGACGTGTCCCGGCGT
>PLSJ01000042.1 GCA_003165115.1 Syntrophaceae bacterium
AAAAAAGTTAGCGGGAACTAGTGGATAATATGAAAAGGCTTCTGCTGGTCCTGGTGATTTGTGTGGTTGTGGCTGTTCTCGCTGTCCCATGTCCTTCTTATGCAAGGGGTGGCGGACACGGCGGCTTTGGCCACGGCGGCGGTCATGCCGCTTTCGGCGGCGGCCATTTTGGCGGAGGATGGGGCCACGGCGGTGGATGGTACGGAGGAGGTCGCTACTGGGGAGGATACGGCTACCCGTACAGAGGATATGCCTATCCCTATTCTTACGGGTATTGGGTCACCCAGTGTGATCCTTATGGCGCCTGCTACAGGGTTTGGGTGCCATAATTATTACCGTAAGGGGAGAAAGGTACTGCCGGCCGGCCTATGACGGGATCCCCTTATCCCGTCATAGCCGCCAAAACGGCACATGCGTTGAAACCCGTTCCTAACTATCGACAATCGCATGACATTCTACCGCATTGACAAACCCTCCCACTCCGTACTTAGCTCTTTACCTTGTCCACTCCAGGGCAAAATTCGAGTAAAACGAGGTAAAGGTTTTGAAAGGATTAGAGAAACGAACAGATGTAGTGGGTGTGGGACCAACCACCGATCCTCCGGCTGCGAGCATGATCTCGCATGCTTCTCACGGAAGTACCGTACGAAGCAGCGCCACGCTCCGGTGGTCCATAAAGAAACTGACGGTTCTGTGCGCCGTGTTGCTTCTGCTGCTCCCGCTTTCACTTCAGGCGGCGCCGCCCGGTAATCCGTCGAGCTGGACGCTGGTATGGAGCGATGAGTTCAACGGTCCAACCCTCGACCTCACGAAATGGCGGACCAGTTATCACGACGGCTCGCGGACCAATAACGACGAACTCGAATGGTACGTCGACAGCCCGGTCTACCATACCATCTCGAATGGCGTATTGAGCCTGATGGCAACGAAAACCGTCACCTCCGGCTCGCGCTGCAACGGCACGACCTGCCCCTACACATCGGCCATGATCGAAAGTGACGGCATGTTTTACCAGATGTACGGTTATTTCGAGGCGAGCATGCAGCTCCCCAAAGGGCAGGGCCTGTGGCCGGCCTTTTGGCTGCTGCCGTATCCTGACACCTGGCCCCCGGAGATCGACATCATGGAGAACCTCGGGAACGACACGAAAACGGTCTATTTGTCCAACCACTGGACGAGCAACTACCCGGGCGTAAGCAACAGCGGCGACCAGGGCGGCTCCGTCACGACTCCCTACACCGGGGCCGACTATTCCACGGCCTTCCACACATTCGGGGTCGCGTGGACGCCGTCGTCGATTACCTGGTACATAGACGGCGTTCAGAGATGCCAGGTGACGAAGGAGGTCCCCATCGCCGGCTATGGAGTCAACGGCATGTATCCGGTGCTCAACCTGGCCGTCGGCGGGTCCTGGCCCGGCGCCCCCAACGCGACAACCGTTTTTCCCGCCTATCTTAAAGTGGACTACGTAAGGGTCTACGCCGGCACGGCAGCTTCCGGCGGCTCCGGCGCCTCCTACACGCTGACGGTCAACACCTCCGGCACGGGATCCGGCACGGTTTCTACCAACCCGTCGGGAACCAAGTTCAGCGCGGGCGAAGCCGTGACGCTCACGGCCGTTCCGAATACGAGCTCGACCTTCACGGGATGGTCGGGAGCATGCTCGGGGACCGGCACGACGTGCAGTCTCACGATCAACAGTAACGAGAGTGTTACCGCCATGTTCGCGAGCAGGCACCGCACGGGGAGGTAATGGGAACGGGCCCCGTGGGCCTTTTTGCATTCAGGAAAAGGTTCCGGGGGGGGAAAGCAACATTTCGGCGCACATCAAGGGCAGGGCCGGCAGACGGCCCTGCCCTTGTTACGTCTCCCAATACCGGTAGATTCGGCAGGCAGACCCCTGGGTCTCGCTTGCTTTCTTCGGCACCGGCCTGTACTGTATAAGGCATGTGGGCGCCAGGGCGCATGAAATCCAGCCGGATGGCCTTTTTCATCATGGGTTGGTTCGGGATGCTGTTCTATTTTGCGCAAAGATGGCTTTTCGGACCTCTAATCCCCTCGCTCATGCAGGCATTCAATGCGGACAGGACAACCCTCGGGCTGATCGGGTCCGCGTCTCTCTGGGGTTACATGTTCACGCCGATCGTGGCCGGTATGGTCTCCGATCGCTTCGGCAGAAAATATGCGGTCCTCTTCGGCATTTTCGGCTTTTCGGTCCTTACGGTGGTCTCCGGTCTGGTTGGCAGCGCGAGCCAGCTCTTCTGGAGCCGGTTCCTGACGGGCACGGTGGAGGCCTTCTATTTTATCCCCCTTGCCGCCTTCACCCTGGAGCTTTTCCCGGAAAGACCCGCTTTTTTTCTGAGCCTCCTGGTCTCCGGTTCTTCGGTAGGCTGGTTCGTTGGTCCGGCGCTCGCGGGCTGGCTCCTCGATCTCACCGGCACCTGGAGGGCCGCGTTCGTGGTCATCGGGCTCTCCAGCCTGGCCGTGGCCTTTCTGCAATGGCGGTTCTGGCCCGACGAGGCGTCCAGGACCCGTGCCGCCCTGTTCTTCGACAGGGCAATCCTTCACCCCGGGAATCTGCTCCTCTTCTTTTCTCTCAGCCTCGTGCTCACGTTCCAGATGGCCTCGGAATTCGGCTTCACCCTATGGTTTCCGGTCTATCTCCGCACCGAGGTCCTGATGAGCGCTACCGGCGCGGGACTGCTGGCCGGGTTTTTCGGCATAGGCCAGGCCTTCGGCAGGCCCATTACGGGCTGGATCTCCGACCGGGCGGGCTACCGGCGCATCGGGATAGCGGGCAGCATCGGCATGGGCATTTCTCTCATCGTCACCCTGTCGGTGGCAAGTACGCCTGTGAGGGCCTTGTTTACGTTTGCCGCGGGGTTTCTCGGGTCTGCGGTCACGGGAGGGCTCTGGGCCTTCACGGGCCTGGTGTTTGCTTCCTTCAGGGGGCTCGCGCTCGGCATCATCGTCACCTTTGCCTACGTGATATCCTCGCTTTCCCCGATTGCCATGGGTTACATCGGGGACCACTATTCGATAGCGACAGCCTTCTGGACCGTGACGGTGCCCTGTGCCTTCGCGGCCGGCGCCGCATTTCTGCCTACCTTCGCGGTCAAGCGGACCCGGGAGCGTCAATCGGCCGGCAAGGCGGTCCCCTGATCGGCGGGGATGCCTTTTGATACCGCCGATTGTCCCTCGCCCGTGAAAAATGCCAAAAATAGGCGTTTTTGCGTTTGTTTGTTCACAACGGCGCCGGGCCTGCGTAACGCCGCAAAGACACGGTTGCAAACATGGTTGTAATTGCTGGTATAACCTGTATAATCTTTAGCGACGTCTATGGAGAATTCCTTTACCATACATGATCTCCCCAGGGCCGAAAGGCCGCGGGAGCGTATGCAGGCAGTCGGCGCGGAGGCGCTTTCGTCCGTGGAACTGCTGGCGCTCATTATCGGCAGGGGCGTCTCCGGCAAATCGGCCATGCACATCGCCCAAGAACTGCTGACGACGTTCGGTAACATCCATGCCGTGAGCCTCTCGACGATCGAGGA
>PLSJ01000053.1:0-877 GCA_003165115.1 Syntrophaceae bacterium
ACCCGAAAGGGCTATCTCTCATTCAGTGATTCACCAACTCGCGATGACGGGCGAAGGCTCGCTCCAGGGCGGGCGTCGCCTTGAGCGGCGGCAATAACGCTTCCGGAAAGGTTCTCTGGTCCGCAAGCGAGAGCTTGATGACTTCCGCTTGTTCGATGACGCTTTCCGCCGCCTCTTGAACAGCGGTGATGACGAAGTCGGTTACGGTACGGTTTTGCAGCGCGGCAGCACGTTTGAGGGTATCGTGCAGTTGCTTGCTGATACGCGCCTCCAGGCGTGCGGTCGATGCGGTTATTGAACGACTCACGGTGCACCTCCTGATGATACTGTATGGTAATTAACCGTGCAGTATCAAGTTGGGTAATCTCGTTGCTTTCGTAAGCCCACAACGGGGCGGGGATTGGAAAACCGTCAGACCAAGTTTTTTTGGAATTGAGGACAGATTGCGGTATTCGTGTTGTTTATGCCCGTCATATGGCGCCAGCCGCTTCAGCATCGCAAAAACGAGGAAGCCAAACAACCGGTGGCTCTCAGGAACTTCCGGAAGTTCCTTGCCCTGTAGGGGCAGTCAGCCGCTTGACTTCTTGTAATTCATAGATTACAATAGACTACAATGAAGGTTCTCATGGATGCAGACTGTTTGATCAAATTAACGAAATCTGGACTGAAGGAGCCGATTTGCAGGTTTACGGAAGTTGTCATTCCTCGGACCGTGCAACGCGAGGTGGTTGAAGCCGGCAGGATCAAGGGCCAGCCGGATGCCGACCTGGTAGATCAAAATATCCGGGACGGGTTAATAGCGATAGCCGAGGAGTCTTCGCCACATCATTCCGGAGATCAGGCCCTTATCGATGTTTTCAAGGAAGGCCGTTACACG
>PLSJ01000053.1:913-2743 GCA_003165115.1 Syntrophaceae bacterium
TCTTCATCAGCGATGAGGAATACAGCGTCACCAAACTTCTGCTGGAGGAAAGGGCATGAAAGTCAAATCGATCAGAATTCCGGAAGAGATCGACAGGGCGATCGATTACGTGGCCCGTTCCGAGAAGCTCGAGAAGAACAGTTCTTTGCGGAAGCTCACGAGGCTTGGCTTCGAGGTGTATGTGGCCAAATCATACGAGAGGGGGAAACTGACCCTCCGGGAAGCGGCCGACCTGCTCAACCTGACGCTGGCAGAGACTATCGACCTCTTCGGCGAAATGGGGATAAAGGGAAACATCAGCGCCAAAGATGTCATGGATGGCCTGAAGGCACGTTCGAGCGAGGATTAGGGACAACAAAGGTTATGGCCGCCAGGGGGTCTTTCCATGACCGGGAGATCGAGAACTCGTCGAAATTTCTAAAAGCGCCTGAGTGGTTATCCGACGTATTCGAGCATGGTATGTCGAGAGTTTTTCGACTTACCATGCTGACATAGACATAGCTTCGCTCGCTACCTACCGCCTCCTATTGCTCTCACGGAGACTATGGTCTTCAGATAATCCGTCTTTTGTTTCTCGATCTCTGAGGGTTTTGCAGGGAAAAACTCTATTTTCACCGGGATGGCGTAGAGTTCGGGCTGGCGCATGGCCGGAACGCCCGATTGGAAGAGGAATCTCAGGCCGAAATATCCCTCCTTAACGTCGTAAGCAAGATAACCGCGTTGTTTTAGCATCCAGGAAAACTCGGCAAGGACCACTTTGTTGTCGGTCTCGAAGGACTGGCGGACGAGCCGGTAGTCGAGGACCTTCTTTTCGACGGCGAGGGCCTTGAGGACGCCGCGGACGTAATCCGGCCTGCAGTAGACGATACCGTCGAAGGATATCGCCTCCCAGACGGCCCTCCGGTTCTTGATGACGAGTTCGTTGATGCGCGGCAAAATAACTTCGGCGAGCCTCGGCAGGTCCAGCCATTCGCTCATGGGCCTTGTGGTGAAGGTGGGATCGGCCGACATGATCTCGTATTCCCTCGCCCTGGCGTCCGCGTCCATGATGATCCTCGCAACCGTCTCCTCTCTCGGACCGGAGTGGTGAAGACTGACCGCCTCAGCAACGATCTCTGTGAAGACGTCGTTTCCAAGGGACGAAAGCATCTCCTTCAGCTTGACCTCCGCAGCGAATTCGTGGGTGTGTTTCCGGGCGGGGGAGGCCCGCCACAAGGAAGCGATCTTCCCTATGTCGTGTCCGAGGGCGGCCGTGATGACGGCGGGGAGCAGGAAGTCGTGCCGCTGCCGCAGTTCCTCATGCGCAATATCGAGGGCGGCCTTGAGAACGTTGTACGTGTGGTCGTAAAGGGAGATGTTCTGTAGGATTTCAAGGAAGTGCTTATGCTCTTTCACGTTCCTGTACTCGCAGTCCAACATCTTGCCTGACCAGCCGACCACCGAGGGGGCGTCGCCGCCCTCATAGAGGAGTCGGAGCAACTCATCGAGGACCTCCATCGAGGCGACCTCAGCGAGGAGGGACCGGAAGGGAGCGATAAGGGCCTCGTAGTCTTCTATCCTCCTTTTGGAATCCAGCGAGGAAGGCTCATCGAGGAGGGGTGGTTGACCCACCTCCGTGGCGCTGACTATCCCTGCCTCTTCAGCGAGGGGAAGATTCAGTGAGTAAGTGTCTTCAGCGAGGAGCCTCTTGAAGGCGGTCGGTTCGCGTCGGCCGTGGTCGGCGGGTTTCTTGCCCGTCTTGTTCCGATAGGCGTCTCTCACGCGCTTGTTCTGCATCTTGCGCACTACCACCTTCCTTATCGCGGGATGACCCCCGATGTCAATAGTGGA
>PLSJ01000217.1 GCA_003165115.1 Syntrophaceae bacterium
GCACGAGGCCACGACCGCCGAGCTTGCGGCCGTCGCGGCCGGCCACAACATCCCCTTCTACTTCGATACGGGGAGCGGTCTTCTGTCCGGTCTCGACGGTGGCAACAGCTTCGACGAGCCGACGGTCGTGCAGGAGGCCGCCATCTGCGACGTCATCTCGTTCAGCGGAGACAAGCTTCTCGGTGGCCCCCAGGCCGGTATCATCCTCGGGAAGACATCACTCATCGACGCCATGAAGAAAAACCCCCTGACCAGGGCGCTCAGGCCCGACAAATTTACCCTCTCGGCGCTGGAAGCCACCCTCCTGCTCTACCTCGACAAGGACAAGGCGCGGCAGGAAATCCCTGTCCTGCGCATGCTCCACCAGGGACCGGAAGCGGTGAAGCAGAGGGCCGCACACGTTGCCCGCATCGTGCGAAAAGGCGCGCCCGGTGCTTCCGTCGAGGTCGTGAGCCTCTTTTCTGAGGTGGGCGGAGGGAGTCTCCCCGACGTCTCCATACCCTCCTNNCTCATCGATATGCGGACCGTGCAGCCGGAAGACGAACCTTACCTGGTCCTCGCCATACGGACGGCCCTCGGGGATGGACGATAAGTTCCGCGTCCGCGCAGACATCGACGACGTGAGGATCGACGTGTATCTCGCGGATAAGCTCTCTTTGCCGAGGTCTCAGGTCAAGAAACTGATCGAAGAAGGTCATGTCCGCGTGGAAGAAAAAGCGCCGAAATCCTCCTTCAANNGGTGCGGAAAGACATCCTGATCGAAGGCGAGGTCCCCGAAGTTGAGCCGACATTACTCGTGGCTGAGGACATCCCGATCAAGGTCCTCTACGAAGACGATTTCCTCCTCGTGATCGACAAGGCGAAGGACATGGTGGTCCACCCTTCTTCCGGCCATCGCAAAGGGACGCTGGTCAACGCGGTCCTGAGTCACCTGAGGGAAGTGAGCGGCGCCGACGAAAGACCGGGGATCGTGCACAGGCTGGACAAGGGGACGACAGGGGTCATCATCGTGGCGAAGGACCGTAAGACCCAGGAGGCGCTTTCCCGTCAATTCCATGACCGGAGCGTCGAAAAAGTCTACCGCGCGGTCGTCGAGGGGGTCGTGGCGGACGACGAGGGCAGCGTGGAGGGCCTGATCGGCAGGCACCCGAAGGACAGGAAACGGATGGACCTGGTGGCCTCCGGCGGGAGGTACTCGTTCTCCCGGTTCAAGGTGCTGGAGCGCATGCGTGCGTTCACCTATGTCGAGGTCTATCCGAAAACGGGCAGGACCCACCAGATACGGGTGCACATGAGCCACNNCAGGCCGCTTCTTCACGCGTACCGGATCGCTTTCGATCACCCCGCGACAGGGGACAGGGTGTGCGTCGAGGCGGCCGTGGCTGCCGATATAGAGACATTTGTGAGGGAGCATGCCCTTTGAGCTAAAGACGATTGGCGACTGGTCTTATTACCACGATCCGGGGCTCGAAAAAATGGGCATCGCTCACGGGTTCATGACGCGGACATCGGATGCGATCCTCCGCGACGCAGGCCGGAGGGCCGCTTTTATGGCGGCCTTGGGCGCGAAAGAGATGATCGTCCTCGACCAGGAACACGGTGACGCCGTCCACGTCATCGCCGCGGGCGAGCGCCCCCTGACAGGTGACGGCCTGGTCGTCGTCGAGCCGTGCGTGATCGGAGTGATCAAGACCGCCGACTGCCTGCCGGTCATCCTCTGCGCGCCGGGCCAGCCCGCCTGCGCCGTCGTGCACGCGGGCTGGCGGGGGACGGCGCAATTGATCGTCCATAAGGCCGTGGCCGCGATGGCCGGACTGGGCGTTGCGGCATCCTCGATCCGGGCGCTCATCGGACCCGGCATCGGCCTCTGCTGCTACAACGTGGGTGAAGACGTCCGCACCGCCTTCGGTGCCGCGGGGATCGACGACGGGGTCTTCACGGAAAGAGACGGCCTCTCCTTTCTCGACCTGAAGGAAGCCAACCGCCGGATACTGATTGCCGAGGGGGTGCGCCACATCGACGACGCGGGCCTCTGCACTTCGTGCAGGAGGGACCTCTTTTTCTCGGCGAGGCGGGACGCGCGGGCAGGCAGGCAGATCACGTTCGCGCTGATAAAAGGGCAGGCAACAGCGCACGCGCCAGACAGGGAGACCGCATAATGGCACAGGCTTCAGGGACCGAAAAGCAGGCGAAAGAGGGCCTGCCGGCCGCCGATGACACCGGTTTCATAAAGAAGCACCGGATCAACCTTTTCTACGTCACGTCGATCCTGGCGGTCTGCGCCTGCCTCGTCTATCTGGAGACGAACCTCCCGTTCTTCCAGAAGTTCATGCCGGTCCTCGACAACAAGCTCCTCATCGCCATACTCAACCTCAACTTCCTCCTGATCATGCTCCTCATTTTCACCGCCTCCCGCATTCTCCTGAAGACGTACGTCGAAAGAAAGCGGGGCATCTGGGGCTCCGGGCTCAAGACGAGGCTCACCGTGACCGTCTTCGCCGTCTCCATCATCTCCTCTTTCATGCTCTTCTTCCTGACCACGTGGTTCTTCTACACGAGCATGGACAAATGGTTCAGCCAGAAGGTCGAGGATACGGTCGAGAATGCCCGCGACCTCTCGGAGTTTTACTACGAAGACCTCTTCGGCCGCTACGAGAAGATGGGGAAGATGCTCGCCGAGAGGATCAGGGAGAACGGGATCATGGACAACGACAAGGAGCTTTCGGCGTTCATCAAGAAAGAAGGGAAATCCAATTTTCTCGGCTACCTCGCGCTCCTCGACCTTACCGGCCAGCCGATCAAGAGCTACAATGCCCTCGACGAGCAGATGACGCGCCTCCTCGTCGAACGGTCGAAGACGTTCAGAAAACACCGGGACGCGAGGCAGATCGTCCCGCTCAAAGACGGGGAGCTGCTCCTGTTTCTCGCCCCCGTGACCGATGATGCGGGCCAGCCGAGGGCCCTGCTCTTCCTCGGTGAAAAGATCGGGGTCCACGGCACACAGAGCATGAAGCAGATATCGTCCACGTACCGGGAATTCAGGGAGGCCAGGCCGTTCAAGAAGATAGTAAAATACAGCTTCGTGATCCCCCTCTTCCTCATCACGATCCTCAGCATCTTCGTGGCTATCTGGATAGGGGTCAAGATGGCGGCGACGATTACCGTCCCCCTGGAGAGGGTGAAGGAGGGCGCGGCGATCATCGCGCAGGGCAGGTTGGACATCAACCTCGAGGAGAGGGGCAAAGACGAGATCG
>PLSJ01000315.1 GCA_003165115.1 Syntrophaceae bacterium
AGGGTTTCCGGATGGGCACTAACTACGAATGGCAATCAGTTCGCCACTTTCCCTCCTTGCCGTTTTTGGCGCAAACCGTACCGCGGCGCTTTCTGTGATTTATCCAGTGTCTCTGATGGCTCTTTTGAGGGTGTCCGAACCCGTCTTACGGGTGGCAGGTTTGGGTATAAATACGCACATATGTCACAAATGTCTATATATTTAAGATAGTTAGGTAGTACTTTCCTTGAATCCTTCCAGGCATCGCATTACAGTGTTTTAGAATGTAACAGTCAAACACCGGCGACGGGGGGTGGAAAGCCGGCTGGTCTCGGGCATACTCCTTGTGAACCGTTCAGACAGAGAGCCGGGCTGCCAAAAGTGTCATTGTCATATTCTAAAAGAAGGAGGTGAAAAACGTTCACACAAATGTATGTCTGGTAGTCAAATCTAATAGCAAAGGAGGGCAGATGAATAAGAGTTTGCTTACAATTGCAGGTTTCATGATGGTTTTGGCCCTTGTAGCAGCAGCGCCGGGCACGGCGCGGGCCGTCCCGTTCGCGACTGTGCTGACCCTTGACGGGCCATCGGTATCCCAGGGATCCTACACGTCCGGCAACGCCTGGGTCATCAAAGAGGGACCCGATTCACCGGTACCTATCCCAGGGATCGGAGCTATCCCGATCCCTGCCTGGGTGATCACGGCATGGAATAGCTTGACTCCCATCATAACGGATCCTGTATCGGGAGGAATAATAACAATCTCCGGCTCGACCATCGAGATCACAGGACGGATTATTGGCCTGTCTTTCCCTTCGGGGAAGTCGTTCGACATCACCGGGATTCTGGTCAATCCCGCCAGCGGCAGCAACAGTTACGGCAGTTACTATTCCTGGCTTGTCACGTTCGCGAACGTTGCCAATCCGATCAATGGTCTGGGCAATGGCGATTTCTCCGTTGCGGGCACATACGGAGGCGGGATCGCGTTAACCGCCACTGGCGGTCTCGATCTCTTTACACTCAGTTCAACCATCTCCACCACCGTCCCCGCCCCCTCGGCCCTTCTGCTTTTTGCCCCGGGCCTGCTGGGTCTTATCGGCATGAGGAAGAGATTCAAAGGGTAAGACCGCGTACACTTGCCGGCTTGTTTTGCAGGCAGAGATTTCGGTTTCTGCCTGTTTTTTCCTGGGGCGTCTTTGGCTGGCACACTGATCGTAGGTGGAGCAAAGTATGGAGGTCTTCCTGTACTCCTTAGCGGACATGAGAAACCAATTATCAACCATTCGAAGTGGTAATGGTTGCAGGTCTGTAGATAAAGCGGCAGGACCTCATCGGTCCTGCCGCCTCTTCCATCCCAACCCTTCAGGGTGGTCTTGCGTTTCTTTCATTTTGTTACAATGTATAACTCATGTCAAGAAGAAATTGTGATGTGCGTAAGAAATCATTACATTCTTCAGGTTCTTGTTGTCGTCGCTCGAACTTCTGGTTATCACCTATTTATGCCACCGACGGGGGAGGGATAGGATGCAAGATCAAACAAAACCGACAATCGGCGCGGTAATTACCGCGCATGACGGAGCACCCATCGCAATTTCATTTGATGACCGGTTCAGCCATCGTCCGGTCGCCCGCCTCCATTTGCTTTGGGTTGGGAACTTTGGCGCTTGGTGGGCCATCCCGGTCGGCATGCACCTGGACATGAGGCTGACCTGTCTCATACCCGATGAGAAAAAGCAAGGAGACGCGCTGGTGATCACAAAGCGTGCCGACAAGCTCGTAATGGGTCGCTGGGTTGATCACATCACCCCTGCGCCACTCTTGCCGGGACACGTAATCCAGGGAGAACATGAGGGTTTCTGGCGGGGCACGCCAACAGGGGGAGACGGCACGACATTCATGGTAAGGACACACCGGTCGGGGAATAACGGTTTCTGGACACTTTCCGACAATCCCGATGTCGGCATTATCGGCTTTATCGAACCCAAAGCGGATCCATGGAATGCTGTCCTTGTCACCTATGTAAACAGGCGGAATGGAGATCACCTGATCTTCAAGGGCATAACCATCAAGTGGCCGCGACGCAGGCCCCTGCATGAAGCCCTGGACCGGCCGAGCACGAAAAACCGTTTTCATGGTATGGCCTCTTCGCAGTGCGGAGTGACCGGTATCGATAAAGCAAGGGCAGACAGTCCTCCCACACATTAGCGCCTAAGGCTGTCTGGAAGCGTGATGTTTTTTTCCAAGTCGTCTGTACTGGCCTTCTTCACGTAATGTTGTAGCGGTATCCTCTCATCTGTGGCCAACCTTTGACTCTCTTTACTGACAAAGAGCACACCTCACAGTTTCGCGTTGCCTATCCAACCTGTCTGACGTATAATACGGCGGTCAGGTCACGATGGGTTGCATCACACCTACTGAGTGAGGAGGAAGTTGATGCCCGCAGATCCGAAAGACATCCACGCTCTTTGTGGAAAGGCTGAGCGGCTACTCGCCGAAGCACCCGAGAAACTGGCTCTTATGTCTGGGGCGGACCTTCAAAAGCTCCTTCATGAGCTTTCCATCCATCAGATCGAGCTTGAGATGCAGAACGAAGAACTCCGCACATCCCAGGAGCGACTGGAACAGTCACGTAGCGAATATTCAGACCTCTACGATTTCGCCCCGGTCGGCTACCTGACCTTTGACGAGAAGGCTGTCATCACTAGGGCAAACCTCACCGCGTGCAGTCTCCTCGGCATTGAAAGAAGCTTCCTCGTCAAAAAACCTTTTGCCTTCTTCATCCATCCCGACTATCAAGACCTCTTCTATGCCCACAAACAGAACTCACTGAAAGCAACGGCCACGGAGACATGCCAACTCGTACTGAAGCGAAAAGGTGGGGCCTTTTTTGATGCCCAGTTGGAGAGCATCCCCGTACAAGTCAACGGACAGCCTGCCCTTAATTCCATCTTGACCGACATTACCGAACGCAAGCAATTCCAGAAAGAACGTGAGACGGCACACTGGGAGCTTGAAAAGAAGGTCGAGGAGCGCACTGCCGATTTGCGGGCCGAGATTGCCGACCGCAAACAGGCCGAGGGGGAATTGCGGGCGTCTCGTGAACGGCTGCGCGCCCTGGCCACACGCCTCCAGGAGATCCGCGAAGAGGAGCGAGCAAGGGTGGCCAGGGAGATCCATGACGAGCTCGGTCAGGCATTAACCTGCATGAAGATCGACCTCTGGCAGATCAGGGAAGAGCCGTCGTTGGACCGGGTGGATAAAGACGCGGTGCTCCTCAAGATAGGAGAGCCTGCTCCGCTTTATCGATGCCACGGTGGATACGGTGAGGAGAATAGCTTCGGATTTGAGACCGAGCATCCTCGACGATCTCGGCCTCGTCCCTGCTATCGAATGGCAATTATCGGACTTTCAGCGGAGAACGGGCATCGTCTGCGCATTCAGGAAACCCCGGAGCCTCGTGATTGATAAAGATTATTCGAGTGCTTTATTCAGGGTTTTCCAGGAAAGCCTTACCAACATAGCCCGCCATTCAGAGGCGGAGAAAGTTGAAATAACCTTGCAAAAGACAAAGAGGGAGCTTGTTCTCGCGATACGCGATAATGGAAAGGGCATCCTGGAAAGTGAGGTGTCGAATAGCGCCTCGCTTGGCATCCTGGGGATGCACGAACGCGTACTCCCCTTTGACGGTCACATACACATTACAGGTAAGCCGGGAAAGGGGACCAGGATAACNNACCGGAAAGACATACAAAGAATCGCGAGGAGCGGGGAGGGAGTTTATGATCAGGGTTTTGATAGCCGATGACCATCCCGTGGTCAGAAGCGGCCTGGAAATGATACTTTCGAAAGACCCGAACATAACAGTGGTTGGTGCCGTCGAAAACGGGCACCGTGTCATTGATTTCCTGCGCTCGAACCCGTGCGACGTGATGGTGCTCGACATTGCGATGCCAGGCATGAGCGGC
>PLSJ01000333.1:0-4132 GCA_003165115.1 Syntrophaceae bacterium
CGTTACTGAGACAGTACACTAGCTAGTTTCCAAATGCGTTTGCCCTGCCGGGATGGCGGCGCGGGCGCCATTTTCCTCCCCGTCACTCGTCGCTCTTCCTCACCCCCGACGGGCGCCATGCGGGAGAAATTACCTTATGCTCCCTTTCCTCGCCTATGGTCGACGCAAAGGTGATCGCATGCTCGCCGAACTTGTCGTTGACGGCATCCATTGCCTTTGCCATGGCGGCCCTTTTTTCTTTTTCCGGGTCCCGGAAGAGAGACATCTGGCCCCCCTCCTTTCCGAGGGACGAAAGCGAGACGCCGAAGAGCCGCACGCTCTTCTTCAAGGCTATCCCGTCGAGGATGGCCACCGCCGAGCGGTAGATTTCGCCGCTGTCGCTCGTGGGGGCAGGCAGGGTAACCTGCCTGGTAAAGGTGACGAAATCCGCGTACCTCACGGTGAGCGCGATCTTCCTGCCTTTGTAGCCGTAGCGCCGCGCCCTGCGCCCTACCCTTTCGCTCAAGGAGAGAAGACAGGGGAGCATCTCGTCCCGTTTCCAGATGTCCTTGGGCAGGGTAATGCTGTGGCCGATGGATTTCGGCTCGCCGGCCTCCACCTCCAGCGGCCGTTCCAGCTTTCCGTTGCCCATCGCTTTAAGCTGCTCCCCGAGGACGCCGAACTTTTTCGTCAAAAGGGCGAGAGGCGCTTTTCCCAACTGGCCGCATGTAGCAATGCCCATGCGTGCGAGTTTTTCCTCCGTCCGGGGTCCGATGCCCCAGAGCTTCTTCACGGGAAGGGTCTCGAAAACGGACGGGACGGTTTCTTCGTCTATCCGGCGCAGGCCGTCGGGCTTCGCAATGTCGCTCGCCAGCTTGGCAACGAGGATATTCGGCCCTATGCCCACGGTACAGCGGATGCCCAGCTCAATCTTTACCGCCTCCTTGATGGCCCGGCCCAGGTTCTCGGGGCCGTCGAAAAGGTGGTGCGAGCCGGTGATGTCGAGGAACACCTCATCTATCGAGTACACTTCGGTATCGGGGGTGAAGCGGAGACAGATTTCCACGAGACTCGCGCAGACCTCGGCGTACTTCCGATTATTGCCCACGACGAGGATTATGTGCGGGCAAAGCTTGCGCGCCTCGTATACGGTCATCCCTGTCCTGACCCCGTATGCGCGGGCCTCGTATGAAGAGGTCGTGATAACCGTCCTCTCTCCGCCGCCGGTCACGGCGATGGGCTTGCCCCGCAAGCCCGGGTCGTCCCGTTGCTCGACGGAAGCAAAAAAGGCGTCCATGTCGACGCAGACGATTATTCTCGCCATGCTTGATTATACCCNNCGACGCAGACGATTATTCTCGCCATATCCTTTGTACTCCGGTCAGATCATCTTGACCCGGTCGAGCGGCCTCACGAGTCCGGCTTCCGGATTGAGCAGAGCCGGTGGTTTTTCACCCGTGAACACCGCAAGCAGGTTGCCGACGGCCATCGACGCCATGTCTCCCCTCGCCTCCTTCGTGGCGCTTCCCAGGTGCGGCAGCAGCACCACGTTGTCCAGGCCGAGCAGCGGACTCGCGGGGGCCAAAGGCTCTTTTTCGTAGACGTCGAGGCCGGCAGCGAGGATCCACTTTTCTTTCAGGGCACGGACAAGGGCGGCCTCGTCGNNGTCGACGGTCGGACCCCTGGAGGTGTTTATCAGTATGGCGCCGGGCTTCATGAGCCGCAATCTCGCCTCGTCGATGAGGTGGCGAGTGTTCTCCATGAGAGGCACATGGATGCTCACAAAATCGGATTCCGAAAGAAGGTCTTCGAGGGTGCTGTAAGCCGCGCCCAGGGCATTCTCGTCGTCCAGGGTCAGGCGCTCCCGGTCGTGGTACAGGACATTCATCCGAAAGCCCTTCGCCCTTGATCCCACAGCCCTTCCGATCCTCCCCATGCCGATGATGCCCAGGGTCTTCCCGGACACCGACGTCCCGAGAAAGCCTTGCGGCGGCAAGAGCTTTTTCCATATGCCCGCCCGTACGAACCTGTCCCCCTCCGCGACCCTTCTTGCGGCACAAAGGAGCAGGGCAAAAGCGAGGTCCGCGGTGGCGTCGGTGAGCACGTCGGGGGTATGACCGATATAAATGCCCCTTTTTGTGCACTCGGCCACGTCGATGTGGTCGTACCCCACGGTCATGGTGCTTATGACCTTGAGTCGCGGGGCCGCATCCAGGAAGCCGCGGTCGATCCCGTCCCCGACGAAGCAAAGAATGCCGTCCTTGTCGCGCACCTGCCCGAGCAACTCCTCACGGGAGGGCGGGTCTTCCGTTTTATTGACGACCACCTCGCAGAATTGGCGGAGACGTTCGATTGCCGGCGGGAATATCTGCCTCGTCACATAGACCTTCGGTTTCATGCCGCCCCCCTCATATCTTTGGTACACCCTCTCCCCAATCTCATTATACTACATCGCCGGCGCCGCCGGGAAACGTGCATGATATGGACGAGGCGCCCCCCTTTATGATAAATTCTCATCGTCTCACAGACGCCGGAAAGATAAGGAGCCGATCATGGACGCGAAGGAAAGGATGATTCTCGCTCTGGACGTCGGGCATTTTCACGAAGCGCAGGAATTGATCGAGCGGTTCAGGGAGCACGTGGGCATGTTCAAGGTAGGCAAGCAGCTCTTTACCCACTGCGGCCCGAAGATCGTGGAGTTCCTGAAGAGCCGGGGCGCGAAGGTCTTCCTCGACCTCAAATACCACGNNGGAGGCAGTGCTCGAACAAGGAGGACGTGTTTTTCTGGACCTCAAATACCACGACATTCCCAATACCGTCTCCAAGGCGGCCATAGAGGCACTGAGGCTCGGCGTCGATATGTTCAACGTCCACGCCTCCGGGGGCTTCACCATGATGGCCCAGACGAGGGAGGCGATCCGCGAAGAGGCCGAAAAACACGGGATCGGGCAGCCGAAGATCATCGCGGTGACCCTGCTGACGAGCATCGATGGCGCCGAGCTTACGAGGATGGGCATCGGGCTGTCGCCGAGGGACCTGGTCGGGCGCCTCGCCCTGCTCACGAAAGAAGCCGGTCTGGACGGGGTCGTCGCGTCGGGACAGGAGCTTGAGCTTATACGGGAGCTCTGCGGGAAAGAGTTCATCATCGTGACACCGGGCGTCCGCATCGCGGAGACGAAGGACGACCAAAAAAGGACTTCCGGCCCTGCCGAGGCCATCCTGAAAGGGGCGACCTATCTCGTGCTCGGGCGGACGGTGACCGCTGCGGCAAACCCCCCGGAAACGCTCGCTCAAGTGGAGAGACAGATAAGAGATGCTCTATCTGGACAACAGGAATAGCATTATCGAGGCCTTGCGGTCCCAGCCGGAGAGCGCGACGAGGCTCTGGGTCGAGGCCGGCCACGAAACGGCCTGCTCCGCGATCATGGGTGAGGCGCGGGCTGCCGGCGTCTCCGTGCGGGTGGCCGCCAGGGAGCAGTTCGCGAGGCGGTTCCAGGGCGTAAAGACGCATGTCTGCCTCGAATTGGAAGAATTCTCCTATGCGGATGCCGACGCGCTCCTCGGACAGGTGACCGCCCTCGAAAAGCCCTTCTTCGTGCTCTTCGACGGCATCTACGACCCTCAGAACTTGGGAAACGCCGTCAGGACGGCGGCCTGCTTCGGTGTCGATGCTCTCTTCATTCCCCGCGACAATGCATGCGGGGTAACCGAAACGGTCATCAACGTCGCCCGGGGCGGCGCAAGCCACGTCAGGATAAGCCGTGTGAGCAACGTGCACCGGCACATAGAGGCGCTCAAAAAGAGGAACCTCTTCTGTTTCGGCCTCGACGAGCAGGCGGACCGGACGCTCCATGACGCGGACCTGACGGTCCCCCTGTGCCTCGTCCTCGGCGGAGAGAAAGGCTTGAGAAGGCTGACGCGGGATAGCTGCGACATGCTCCTCAAGATACCGACGACGGACATCTTCCCCTCCCTGAACGTCGCATCCGCCTTCGCCATCGCCGCCTTTGAGACGGTCCGGCAACGGGGCGTCAGGAAGTAAAGAAGGCCGTGTACTCCCTAACCGGCCGGTCCTCGGACCCCCCTCCTGATTCCTTTCTGCCGCAAGGCGTTTCAGAGTAAAGGCTGACGATTGTGCACGAAAGTGCACGGT
>PLSJ01000333.1:4158-6273 GCA_003165115.1 Syntrophaceae bacterium
ACTTGTCAAAGTGACATGAGGGGTGACAACCGGGAGAGACAAGGAGCCGTGACAACCAGGGGTGACAAAAAGTACGGGCGGTTTTTTCCCGATTATTGCGTGGGGTTCCTTTCCTTATCGAGCTCCTCGCGGATGGCGGCGCCTAGGGTATTCATGAAAAAAGGCTTCTTTATGTAGGCGCCGGCCCCCAATTCCTGCGTTTCCTTCACCCGCCGGGTTTCGGCGTATCCGCTGGTGATGATGGCCTTTTGCCCCGGCCTTGATTTGAGTGCCTCGCGATACGTATCGAGCCCGTCCATGCCGGGTTCCATGTACATATCCAGGATGAGGAGGTCGACCGGCGACCTGTTGACGTAGGCAATGGCTTCTTCGCCGCTTGAGACGGCTTCCACGGAGTATCCCAATTCCGCGAGCATCTTCGATGCAATTTCTCTTTGCTCCTTCACGTCGTCGACGATGAGGATGGACTCTCCCCTCGCCATGCCTCGCGCTGCCGGCTCCATGCCGTGAATCGAGGTCGACTTGTCCGCCCTCGCGGGAAAATAGAGCATAAAGGTCGTTCCCTTGCCCACCGCGCTTTCAATATCGATATGACCTTCGTGGTCTTTGACCGTGCCCCACACCACGGTCATGCCCAACCCCGTTCCGCTGCGGCCCATCACTTTCTTCGTGAAGAAGGGCTCGAAGATCCTCTCGATATCCTCCTTCGGGATGCCGATTCCCGTATCGGAAACCCGAAGGACCACGTAATCTCCCGCCCCGATGCTTTCAAATGAGCCGATACGCGGCCCGGTATGTTCGGCACTCGTGGAGACGGCGATCTTTCCCCCGTCCGGCATGGCTTCCGCTGCATTCGAGACCAGGTTCATGACGACCTTGAGCAGGTGAACCGGCGAGCCCGAGAGATTGGGCAGATCGGGATCGAGCTCCAGTTCCACCTCCGCGTGGGGATGAAATGACTTCAACCTTTCGTATTCGGGACTCAGGAAGTAGTCGGTGATGACTGTGTTGAGGTTGAGCGCCTGGGGCGACGCCACGCCCCGCCGGGCCAGCGTCAGGAGGTCCTGGACGATGGCGGCGGCCTTCACGCCCGATCGTCTGATGGTCTCCAGGGGCTCTCTTAAATCACTGCCGGCGGGAAGCCGGGTCAGAAGAAGGTCGGGGTAGCCCACCGTCCCGACCAGAATGTTGTTGAGGTCGTGGGCTACGCCTCCCGCCAGGAGCCCCAGGTCTTCCATTCTCTTGGCCCGCTGTAATCTTTCGTCGAGGGCCCGCCGCTCTTCCTCGACACGAGCCCGTTCCGCCATCTCGGCTTTCAATTGGCTGACCGTTTCCGACAGCTCTGCATTCCGGCTTCTCAGGGTATCGACCAGATTTTCGATTTCGTGGTTCAGGGTTCCGAGGGCAAGGACTATAAGCCCACCCACGAAAGCCATTCCGCATAGCGCCGTTAGCCACGAAGTAGTGGAGGTAGCATAGGTCAGGGGGTCAAACGCGAGGGTCAAGACCCCCGAGACGAACAGGAACCCGACCACGCCGAAAGTGAGGGTTGAAATGGCGACCATGACGGTCCCGACGCGACTGCCGAAAAACATGGTCGCCAGAACGCAGCAGGCGAACAAGGCCGGAAGGCCCATCCCCACGAGTCCATACGTCATGAGACCCGTGACGGACAGGATGAAACCGACCGCGACGACGACGAAGGCGCGCGCCGAAAACGGCAAACGGCGGCCGAAGAGCGCCGTGCACGCCACGAGCAAATACATGAGAATCTGGAGGGCCATCACGGGCTGCCAACCCACGGTGAATGCCCGGGAAAGCGCGACCAGCAGGACGAAGAGACCGAGGATCGAGAGGTTTCGAAGACTCCAGGAGAGCTGCCGGTCGCGCAATCTTCGAACAGTTTCAGACGTTTCGTCCACTCTTCGCCTCGGGGGCTGCAGGAATGTCAGGTTTCCGAAGCCACGCAAAGCCCTGGTTGCGCAATTCTCCAATAGTGTCTTTATGGCTAATCCCCAGTGTGCCTGATATGTAGGCTGATATAAGATTATATCTGATGGTTGCGGTATGTCAACAAAGACTTGACTGCATGTTCCTGCAATACAATTATGTCAC
>PLSJ01000187.1 GCA_003165115.1 Syntrophaceae bacterium
CCAGTATCAGCATGACAGGGGAAACCTCTCCGGTACCGCTCCCCACTTGGAGGCCAATTATGGGGTAGCGCCGAACGTCCAGCTCCACCTCATCGTCCCCGATGCCTACAATCGACCCAAGGGCGGCCCCGCCCTCTTCGGTCCAGGCGATGTCGAGCTCGGGGTCAAGTACCGGTTTGTTCAAGAGAGCGAGCACGTCCCCATGATCGGCACGTTCCCCCTCTTTGAGGCGCCGACGGGAAGCGAGGCGAGGGGCCTCGGCACCGGCCGGGCCCAGTTGTATCTCCCCCTCTGGCTCCAGAAGAGCTGGGGACCGTGGACGAGCTACGGCGGGGGAGGATACTGGATCAACCCCGGTACGGGGAACAGGAATTACTGGTACGCGGGCTGGCTTCTCCAGCGTGATATAACGACGTGGCTTACCCTGGGAGCGGAGCTGTTTCACCTGACGGCCCCTGTGACGGACGGGCAGACCGAGACGGGGTATAACATAGGGGCCATCGTGAATTTCACCGGGACGCACCACTTCATCTGCTCCGCCGGCACGGACATACACGGCCCCGCGAGCTTCTTCTTTTACGCGGCCTATCTCATGACCTGGGGTCCCGCGGAAGAAGGCGGGCAAAGGAACGGCGCGAGATGAACGCCAACATCGGCAGGCGCCCTTCTTCCGGCCTCTTACAGCCGCCGGACTTCAATGCGTCTCAGGGCGAGCTCGTGCCGTGCCATCGAGCGGGAGAGATCGAGAAAGAACCACTGGTCCATCACCTGTTCGAGCCGACGCGCGAGGTCGTCCGGGGCTATCGAGAGCAGGTGCACTATGGTCCAGAAGCTGGCGCGGTAGCGCGTGAGCTTATCCGCGTCCTTGACGACCTTGTCATCGAGGGAATGGGCCGAGGTCCTGGTATCGTGGCCGTCTATGATCGCAACGACCTTCTCCGCCACCGTTTGGTCGCAGCCGACCTCACCGAGGATGCGCCTGGCGGTTTCCACGCCTGCCTCCTCATGCAATCTCAACATGGCCATGTCGGGAGAAGGGCCCCAGGCCCTGGACATCTGTTCCTTCGACAGGGCGGTCCACCCGACATCATGCAGGATCGTCGCAAGGCCGACGACCTCTCTCTCGCCCTCGTACCTCTCCAGGAGACGGAGCGCGAATTCGAAGGCGTCCCGCGTGTGTCGTTCGTTGTCCCTCACCTGAAGATAAGGGGTGGCCAGCCTGAAAATCTCTTCTTCCATGGGTGTCAACGGCAGTTCTTTCGGATACTCCTTCACGGTTTCCATCCCGGTCGTCTCCTTTCCCGGCATGAATTCTACCAATGTTTCCCGTCATAGGCAAGCCTGGATAGGGTTTCGGGGAACCTTAAAAGATGCACGGCCTTGTCCGTCCGGATCGGAGTTCAGATGCCTCTTTCGGGCGCTCTCAGGACATAAAGGGAAAGGCGGTCCTTTCCGTGACCGTCGCCCGTGGGCAGCGTCAACTGGTACCGCGTGGGAAGCCCGTGGTCCGACATCTGCCTCTCGGCGTCGAAAATGCTGTTGAACCTCCACAGCGTGCGTACGAAGTTCGTCTGTCTCCTTATGAGAAGGCGCGCCGCTATGGCGGCCTTGCTCATTAATGTCCGCAGGCTCCTGTGCTTCATGCTCAGGGCCTTCTGCGTATTCACCAGCTCCCGGTAGAACCGGTCGAGGGGCATCTTCGTCTCCACCACCGCGTGCTGGATATCGAACAGGCGATAGTCCCTGGTGATGAACTTTTTTGAGTTGGAATGAAAGATCTCCGTACCAGGGTAGGGGGTATTGACGCTGATATTGACGACCTCCGGCACGGAAAGGGCCCATTCGCGCACCAGGCGGAACCTGTTCTCGTCCCAATCCGGATCGGCGATGATATTGACCGCCGTCACCAGGCCCAAAGACCTCGCAACTTCCAGGGCCTCGAAATTCTTGGCTATCGCGCTCCGTTTGCGAAAGCGCAGCAGCCCTTCGTCGTCGATCGCTTCCATGCCGAAGAACAGGTACTTCAGGCCCAATCCCTTCCAGTAGCGAAAGACCTCCCTGTTCGTCAGGAAGACGTCGCACCGCGTCTCCGCGTAATAGTTTTTCTTTATCCGCCGCCTCTCGACCTCCTTGCCCACCTCGAAGGCGTGGTCCCGGTTGACGAAAGCGACGTCGTCTACGATGAATATGCCTTTTTCTTTCAGACAGCCAAGCTCCTCCGCTATTGCCTGAGGGTTTCGCATCCGGTAGCTGCGGCCGTAAAAGGTCCAGGCGCTGCAGAAGGCGCAGTCCCACGGGCAGCCGCGGGTGAACTCGACGGAGGCGGCCGGATCGAAATCGCCGACGAAGTATTTGTCCCGTCTCCGGACGAGGTCGTGGGCAGGCATGAAGCGGTCTATATCCTTCACGATCACAGGCGGCGGCCCTTCCTCCGCCGGCGTCACGATGCCGGGCAGGGCGGCTATGGCTTGCCTGTCGCTTTCCCAGGCGGAAAGGAGCCGCGGCACGATCTCCTCGCCTTCGCCCTTCACCACGCAGTCCAGGGTCCCCCGCGCATGGTCGAGGATTTCGCGGGCCGTGAACGAGGCGCTGTGCCCGCCCGCAAAGACGACACAATCGGGGAGACAGGCTTTCGCTTCTCCTGCAAGGTCGATTACCTCTGGAATATTTGCAAGATAGTTCAGGCTGAAGCAGACGGCGTCGGGACGCCAGCTTTCGAGGGCCTCGATATACCGTTTATGGGAGAAGACCTTAAGGTCCACTATCCTGACCTCATGGCCGGCTGCCCGTACCGCCTGCGCCACGAGCTCCAATCCGAGAGGCTCCAGTCTCAGGTAGATATCCGTATACACGAAACCGCCCGGGTGGCAGCAGAGTACCTTCATGGCCCTCTTAACTCCTGCGGTTGTCAAATATGGTGATGCTATCAATCTGCTCATCTATCGACCCCGTGTAAAGCGGTCCTTGCTGTCCACATGGGGCGGCGCCGGTCCCTGCCGGCCGGGTATCCGGCCACGCGGATCCGCCATTGCAATGGCCGTCGCAATGTGAACATAATAAATAAAGTAAAACAAATAAAACGCTTACCCCGAGAGGCACC
>PLSJ01000475.1 GCA_003165115.1 Syntrophaceae bacterium
ACAGCCTGCTGGACTACCCCGGCGCCCTGGCCACCTATGTCTATGACATCAACAATGCCGGCGCGATCGTGGGAGAATACTACGACGGGAGCGTGTACCATCCCTTTATGCTGAGCGGCGGCGCCTTTACCACACTGACTCCCCCCGGGGCCATATCGGCCTTTGCCACGGGCATCAATGACGCGGGCGTGATTGTCGGGTCCTACGCGGACGCAACCGGTCTGTGTCACGGCTTCACTGCGACCCCCGTTCCCGTCCCGGCTTCACTGCTCCTGTTCGCTCCCGGCCTCGTGGGTCTTGCCGCCATGAGGAGAAAGTTCAGGAAGTAGCGCCTGCCTTTCCTTCGTCCACTCCGCCACGCCTGCCCCCCCAAAAAAAGCGGGCCGGACCCTCTTCTTCCAGGTCCGGCCCGCGCCCTTTCGCCTATAAGACGTCCGCCCCCGCCCGAAGGAGAGGCCGGCCTTATCTTACGGTCTTACCATTTCGGCATGGGGAGCTCTTTCGGGCTCTCCCAATCCTTCATCTCCTTCATCCACGGCGCCCTTTCCACAAATTCGTCATGCGCCAGCGGTACAGGCGGATGGCATACCCACAGCGGGTCGAATTCGTCCTTCACCTTGAGCATGAAGATGTGGTAGTTCGGCCCGTATTTCGGCCCGGTGAGGTACAGGGGCTGGTGAGGTCCGAGGAGCGACGTGTAGTACCGCTCCTTGATGTTCATCTTCGACGTCTGGACGTAGAACTGGTCGACTCCGGAGGTATCCTCGTCCTGGTCCCAATAAATGAGGAATTCCGAGTAGCCCTGATGACCCATCTCGAAGCTCTGGAACCATCCCGGATCGCCGTAGTCCGGCATCAACGGCGGTGTGTAGCTCTTCTTCACCTCGGCGTAGCTCTCGCCGTGGACCGTCGCCTGAGACATGGACTCGATGATGTAGTCCACCGACATGTACGAGCCGGTCATAAGCCACATACCCGCCGAGTCCGCGTTCTTGAGCCACGACTCATCCGTCGGCTTGGTCGGTCTCGGTATGCCGCCCAGTTCCTTCATGATGTCGGTGACCACCCTTTCGTCGTACTCCATCTGCTCTTCAGAGGTAAAACCGATCAGCAGCACGCGCAGGATGAAGAAGTTCTTGATCGTGTCCTCGTTTTCCTTGCCCCACAGGTCCCAGAACTCTTCCTTGCAGCCTGCCTTGGCGAGCGCCCTCCAGAAGAGGGGCACCTTCGTCACGGCGCCGGCGACCTCCGCATGGCCTATGGCCAGCATGCCCTTCACCTGGGCCTCTTTCGTCGGCATCTGGAAGTTGATCCATTTCACGCGCTTCTCCGGCAAGGCCAGGCCCGTATTCGGCGCAATGCCCGTCGGCTCGAGCCTTTCCGGCTGGAAGGGCAGCAGCTTCACCGCCATCTTCGTGACGATGCCGAGGCACCCACGGAGTCCGGTGAATCCCCTGAGCAAGCCTCTCAGGTCGGGGCCGGGACCGTCGCCCCAGAAGGGGTCGTCGCCCACGGCCAAAGAACCCATCCGCACGAGCTCCCCATCGGGCAGGACGAGCTCGGTGCCGAGGATCCTGCGGTGCGGCAGCCCTACCCTGTGAGACAGGGGCGACCAGCCGTCGCCTATCAGGTTCGCGATGACGGAAGCCTGCGCGCCGCCGCCGCCGATAATGCCGTAGCCGCCGTGGTTGAACGCTTCCTGCTGGAACGGCGAATAGATGACGCCCGTCCCGACCACTGCGTAGAGGTGTTTCTCGTCGATCTCATAGTCATTCAAGCGTTTCAGGTCGATGAGGAGCTCGTTCTCCACGTGACAGTGGGAACGGGGTCCGTAAAAGCCGGTGCTGTAAGGGACGTAGGGCACCTTGTAGCGGTTGCAGATCCTGACGATCCTCTGCACCTCTTCCGTGTTCCTGGGCAGGATAACGACCTGGGGGATCGTCGTCATTACCCTCTCATAGCCGCACCCGGCCTCATAGCCTCCGGGTCCCGACCTGTATCCTTCACAAATGGCGGGGTCATCGGATATGTACTTCTCGCCTACCACCGCTTCCAATGCATTGAATGCTTCTTTCGATATAGGCATGCGTCCCTCCTTAAGCTTGCATCGAAGCAAGAATAACTTCCGAGATGTCCATTACCTTCACGGCGTCGCCGTTCTCCCTCACCGCCTGGCCGAAATTGTTCTTGCACCAGGGGCACGAGGAGACGAGCACCTCGGCGCCCACTTCCCTCACCTCTTCCAGCCGCACCTTCGCCGAGGAGTCCGCGAGGTCCGGGTAAGCAACCTTTGCCCCACGTCCGGCGCCGCAGCAGAAGGCGTTTTCCCTTATGCGGGGCATCTCCACCACTTGGGCGCCAGGAATTGCGCCAAGCAGGTCCCTCGGCTGCTTGTAGAGTCCGGTCGTGCCGCGCCGCCTTGTCAGCCTGGGCTCGACCATGCCCATCCAGCCCCTCGTGCCTTTCCAGGGGGTCCAGGGGTCCGCCAGCCTGCTTATGCCGCATGAATCGTGGTACGTCATCCTGATATCCTGCGGTTTCGTGAGCTTCAGCTTGCCTGCCTTGAGGGCCTCATCCGCGTATTCCACGAGATGGACCACTTCGAAGCCCAGTTCGCTGGTGGGGATATCGAGCATCTTCGGATAATCGACCTTCCACGTCCTGTAACACTCTGCGCAGGCCGTCACGAGCCTCTTGGCCCCCGTCGCCCTGACCATCTCGAGATTCGTCTTCGCGATCTCGCGTCCCTGGTCGATCATGCCGACCGAATAGATCATGTTGCCGCAGCACTGCTCGTCGGCCAACATCATGAAAGGCGTGCCCGAGCCGTTCAATATCTTCGCGGTCGCCTGAGCGATTTCAGGGTTCCGGTACGATGCGGAGCAGCCGGCGAAGTAGAGCGTGTCCGCCTTGGCGGCCACCTTGATGTCTTTGGTGATCCATTTCTTCCGGTTCGCTGCCGGCGCCCCGAAGTGGTTGTGCACGCTCGCGATGTTATCCGCCACTTTCTTATGCGCGGGCATAGGGCCGGCGCCGTCCTGGACGGCCTTCACCCTCAACGACTCGAGGATCAGCTCTATCTCGAGGTCGAGGTTCCTCTTGCAGCCCACGTCGCATGCGCCGCACAGGGGGTCGGCGTAGATGATCTCGAGGAGCTTCGGCGTCCACTGAAGCTTTCCTTCGAGCACGCCCAGCCCGATCCTGCACTTGCCGAAAGCGCCGTAGGCATCAAAATCATTCCACACGTTGGCGGGGCACCTCGTACTGAACCGCACGCCCGGCATATACGTGTGCTCCACCCAGTAGCAGCCCTTGCACTTGATGCAACGGCTCATGTCGTACGCAAAATTACTCAAATCGGTCACGTCCAGAGCGACCGGCTTTTTCGGTGTGTCAAAGCGATCTTTTGGCATCATATCCTCCTTAGAAACAGAGATTTCCGGGGTTCAGGACGTTCTTCGGATCGAAGACCTTCTTTACCCGCTTCAGGGCCATGGTGTAGCCCGCTGCTCTGTCGTATACCATTGCGGCCAATTCCCCGTAAGGTCTCGAGAAAAATGCGCCTTCATTCATCAGTGCCTTCGCCGCCTCCCGATAAATACCTGCAATCACGGCCTTTTCCTCTGCATCGTCCGGGTCGTGGAAGAACGTAAACTCCACGTGAGCCGCGCGGTTGTGCTCTATGGGCTGGATATACATGCCGATGTCGGCCATGGGATAGCCGTATCTCGCCGCCACTTCTTCCACTATATCAACATAAAGCGGCGTTGAAACCGGTCTGGCGATAAAGAACAGGCTCTGGGCCCCGCCCTTCCATGCGTTCTTCCAGTAGGTTTTTTCCGCTGGCCATGGCTTGCGCAGCAAGGACAGAAGCTTGCGCCCCACGCCGGGGAAGCCGGGCAGGTTGTCCGTGAGCTTGATCTTCTGGAACTCGTTCCTCATCACTTCTTTCAGGAACTTCTCTTCGTACGCCACCTTCTCTTCCGGCCTCCGCAAAAGTCCGCTGATGACCATGATGAGCGACCAGGGCGGCAGCGTCGCGCGCATCTTCTCGAAATCGTCCGGCCAATTCTCCGCAAGGATGGCGGCCAGGTCCACGTTGTTCAAAAGGACGACTTCCTGCCCAATTCTCCTCGGCAACAGTCTGTACAGGAAGTCCTGCGCATAGGCGAGGTCGTCGATCGGCGCGCAGTAAATCTTGTCGATCTTCGTCGCAAACTCGCTCTTCAGGTTCATCCAGGTCACGATGCCCATGGTGCCCTGTGCCCCCTGGAGGAAGCGATAAAAATCGAGACCGGGACCCGATGGGTTTGCGCCTTTTGACTTGGATTCCGGGTAACCGTTCACGCTCGCGGACCCGAGTCTGAATACTTCGCCCGTCGGCCAGACAAGCTCGAAGCTCTGTGTCGGCTCGCCGTAGTCGTACACGGTATTGGTGGGCACTTCCCGCTCGAGGTAATCCGTGAGAACCGAGCGGTTCGCCGGCGGCAGGAGCGGCATGATCATCCTCATGCCTTTCTTCTCCAATTCTTCCGTAAGCTGCTTCCAGGTGACGCCCGGCTCGATCCTCACCCTCCGGTTGTAGTCGTCGATCTCGAAGATCTTGTTCATCCTGGTCAGGTCGACGACGACCCCGCCCTGCTTCGGTATCGTACAGCCGTAGAAATGAACTCCCGAGCTGACAGGGACCAAGGGAATGTCGTTCTCGTTGGCCCACTTTACGATGGCCCCGACTTCCTCGGCGGTCTTCGGTTTCACGACGAGATCGGGCATTGCCGGAGGAACCAGGCTCTCGTCACGAGAATAGAGCGCCAGCGTCCCTTTGGCGTCGCTCACGTTCTGCTTCCCCACGATTTTTTCCAACTGTTCCTTGTTTTGCATGTTACCCCCTTTCAATAAATAAAGGTTTAACGCTACTGTGCTTCATCCAATGTACTCCTTCCCGCATGAATTAAGGTAATCGCTCAATGCCGCATTCCTTCAACCATCGGGGCTCAACACCCCCTCCAGCGGAAAAGCCGCATGGAGTCTTCCCCCTCACAAAAGCGTTTATACGGCCGGCTCAGCGGCCCCTACCGCGGCAAAGCCGCATCGGGTATCCGCCTGCGGGTCGTTCCCCTCAGCTCACATCTCCCGATCCACTCTTTGCAGGATCGACCGGGCCGTCGGAACTGCCCGGACTTTCCGCCATGAGCGTCAATTTCCTGCGCAATTGTTGGGGCTCAGCGCCCCCTCCAGCGGCAAGCCGCGTGGAGCCTTCCCCCTCAACAGCTCTTTGCAATTGTTGGGGCTCAGCGCCCCCTCCAGCGGCAAGCCGCGTGGAGCCTTCCCCCTCAACCCGCTTCGCCCGATCCACTCTTTGCAGGATCGA
>PLSJ01000260.1 GCA_003165115.1 Syntrophaceae bacterium
AGATGGACGATGACTTCCGTATCGGTACGGCTCTTGAACGCATGCCCCTTTTGTTCGAGTTCCTGCCTCAAGGCGAGGAAATTGTATATCTCCCCGTTCAGGAGGACCGCTATCGACCCGTCTTCGTTGAGGATCGGTTGGGAGCCGGTGCTCAGGTCTATGATGCTCAACCGCGTGTGGCCGAGAAAGGCCGGTCCTATCCGCATCAGGCTTTTCTCGTCGGGACCGCGAAGGCGNNCCCGCACCTGTCCGGGTCGAACGTGCCTGCCGCCCCCGACCCCTTCATAAAAAGGGTTATTATTCCGCACATAGCAGCACTATATACATCGATTCCCTCATATTCACGAAATCTCCCGGTGATGTACGGACGTCCAGGCTACCGCCCCCGCACTCTTCGGTGCGTTTTCCCCGGACATCCCAATCTTCGCGCTGAAGCCCTTTTCATCCGCCACGTATCAAGCGGTCATGGTTACAATAAACGTGCCGTGACGCCCCTGTCCCCCGATAAAGGCGAGCGGCCCCGCAGACGTGCATTATCAGCGGCAATTTCGCGTTTCGACGATATGTCGTTTCATGGGAAAACGTGAGACGGCTGTAAAGACTTTGTAACACATCTTTGCCTGATCCTCGAAAAGGCTTATAAATAGAGGGACAAAATACAAAAATGCCTCGTTGCGCCTCCTGTAAAGGTTTCGATACATGTAAAGGTTTTCTACACCCCGGCAAGGTGCCTCAGGGCGGGTTTCGTCGCAAAAGCAATCGGGGACATCGCGGCGAGTGCTCGCCGCCATGTCCCCGATCCTGTCAGGGCTTTGCTCCTTAACCCTTCCTGCCTACCAGAGAGACAGGCAGTTTCCCATCTTTTCCACGACCCTGGTTCCCCAGTTCCGCTCCGCGATGAGCGGCCTCATCCTCGGCCAGCACCGCACCTTTGTGTCCCGGAGCGGCGTCTCGTCGATCAGGGCCGCATACCTCGCGGCGAACAGGGCCATATTATAATTCGTTCGTATCTCCTTCGCGGCCTCCGTCGAGAAGCTTTTCCACTTTTCGGGGTTTCCGTAAAACCCGGCTATGGCGTCCGCCATCAGGGAGACGCTGCCCCACGGGACCACGTAGCCGTTCACGCCGTCTTTCACATACTGCTCGATAACCCCGCCGCATGAAAAGGCGATCGCGGGAAGGCCCATGCCCATCAGCTCGGCGAGACCGAGGCAAAACCCCTCGTGGCGTGACGCGAGGACGGTCAAGTGCGCGTTCCGGAGAAGCGAGACACTTTCGGGCCATTCTTTGTACCCGTGGAATTCGACGCGGCCGGATAGTCCCAGGTCCTCCACCATCCGCTTATATCGCTGCTCTTCGGGTCCATCTCCGATAAGGTCCAGCGTGAACGGAATATGGCGTCTTTCGAGGTCGGCCGCGACACCGATGAGGTGCGATACGCTCTTTTGATCTTCTTCCAGCCTGCCCTGGTAGACGCACCGTATGGGACCGCCCCCGTAATGCGGCATATCCGTATCGGGAACGGGGACGCCGTGGGGTATGCAGCGGATGTCCGGCTTCCTGTGCGCCATTCTTTGTCCGAGCCTCTCTTCCATCGACGGGGCCGGGCAGATAAAGGCATCGACGATCCTCTCGTAGCTTTCGAGCAGGCCGTAATAGCTCTCGTCGTCATCATGACAGACCGCGACCACGCCGGTGGGAGTCCGGAGAGACATCTTCGCGGCCGCGGCGTAAGCGGCATGGCGGTAGTTGGGCACGAACAGGTCGAACCGCCCTTTCCTCAAGACCGCATGGATGCTGTCGATGTCCTCCTGGTCGGTTTTCGATCTCGGGATCAGGTGCATCGCGTGGGAAGCGGCCGCGAGCTTCTTTACGGCGGTCTCTTCCCTGGGCGAGGAGCTTTCATAGGTAATGATATGCACCTCGTGGGAATATCTCTTTTTCAGCTCCTCCGACAGCCGGACCGTGAAGACGTAGACGCCGCCGATGTGGTCCGTGAATATGGCGACCTTCTTTCCCTCCGGCGCGCGGCCCTCTCCCTTCATGACGGACGGCCTGTCCCTGTTTTCGGCGAGTCTTATCATGCGCAATGTACCTGTCCTCCTCCCGCATTATCGAAATGTGCCCTGATATCGCGGACGACCGCGTCCCGCTCGTAGTGCCGCGCAACGGTCAGCCTGGCCGCCAGGCCGACGTCGGTGGCCAGGCGCTTCTCCTTCAGCAGCCGGACGCAGGCCTCCGCAAAAGAGGCCGCGTCGTCACGAAGGAATATTTCCTCGCCGTCCCGCAGCCCTATCCCTTCCGCGCCGACGGTCGTGGAGACGACCGGCCTGGCGTGCGCCGCCGCCTCAAGTATCTTGATGCGCGTGCCGCCCCCCGCGAGGATCGGACAACAGACGACACTTACCTCCCTGTACAGCTTTTCGAGGTCGTCGACAAAACCGAGAAATTTTACGTTGGGGGGGTTGTCCGCGAAACTCTCGGCGCGCTCCGGGAACGCGCCCGCGATGGAGAGGGTCGCGTCCGGCATCGCCGCCAACACCCTCGGCCATATGTTTCTGATAAGGTGGTCGGCGGCCACCCTGTTCGGCGGATAGGACAGGGGGCCCAGGAAGAGGAGATGCCGGTTGTCGGGTATCTCGTGGACGGGCGCGATCTCGACCGCGTTCGGTACCGTTGCCGGGTTCCCGCACCTGTACGCGGCCGAAAGGCAGTCCCTGTCGCGCTCCGAGCAGACGAACGTGGTGTGGGAAGAGCGGACGGCGCGCCTCTCCCAGAGCCGCAGGACGGGCAGCCTCAAATAAAGGAGGGGCTTGCCGCGCCACCGGGGAGGCTGGCTTACCGAGCGCGCGAACGCGACGTGCTCGATGTCGTCCATGTCGAAATAGATCGGGGGATGAGCGGTCTTGGAGAGCAGGACGGGTATCATGCAGGAGAGCCTGTGGACGAAGAGGATATCGGGCTTCCGCGCCAACAGGCGGTCGACGGCCCCGACCTGCGCCGCCTGGGCGGTCTGCTGGAAGGGAGGGCAGCCTGCAATCCCCAGGGCGGGTGAGACATACTCCTGCCAGCGGCCTTTTACCGGCGTGGGGCGGGCAAGGTTGCACAGGTCGAGGTGGATGCGCGCCCCCCAGTGCCTCGCCAGCCGTTCTTCCATGTCCGCGACGAAGGCAGGGCTTATCGCCAGGTCTTCGTCCACGTAGAAAAGCATGTCCAGCTCGCCCAGCTCCCTGATTGCCTGTATGAACATGCCCATCCGCTTATAGATGCCGATGACGGATGCGTCGGGGTCGAGGGGAAAGGAGCGCGAGACGAAGCCTATCCTCATGCGGCCCGGCCCCTCCGGCCGCATCCCTGGAGCATGCCCCACGATTTGCTGGCCTCCTTCAGGTCGTCTATCCATACGTCGGACGTGCGGAAGAGCCTGTTGACCTGGTAGACGAGCCTGTCCTGGATCGTCCTTCTGACGAGCCAGCGGGGATAACCGAAAAGCGTGGGGAAATCGGATTTCGCTCCGCTGCCCGCCAGGTATAACCCCTCCCCGTGAAAATACCGTTTCAGGTAGGAGACCTCCTGTCTTGCCCGCGGAATGAAATGGCTGACCTTCGCCCCCGGCACCCAGATGCCCGTGAGCCCGTCCCGGAACATGGCGCGCATGACCATGACTTCCTCGTAGCCCATCATGTTTCCGCCTTTCCTCCCCAGGGCCGGGTCGTAGGGATAGCGCTTCTGCGCCGACAAGCGGACCGCGTAGTTGGCGCCGTAAGGAAGGCTGTCGCTGGTGAGGGGGACGGGGCGGGGCCCCAGGTCGCACACGGCATAGGCGTTTGCCACCTTGCGCCACGAGGACTTGAGCCATCGCGGAGGCGTGCCTTCGAACAGAGGGGCGATCGGGCCGCCGAAGATGGCGGTGTCGGGACTGCGCTCGATGGCGGCCACGTAGGCCGCGACCCAGTCCGTATCGACAAGCACGTCGTCGTCCGTCCAGAGCAGGTAATCGCCCGACGCGGACGTGACGGCCCTGTTTCTCGCGTGGGAGAGTCCGGGGCTCGGTTCGAAGACCGCCCTGACGGGCAGCGCGCCCGCATGGCTACGGACCACCTCTTCGGTATTGTCCGTGCAATTATTGTTGATGACCAGGATCTCCCACCCGGTCCCCGTCGGGATGCGCAGGCGGCGCATGGCCGTCAGTGTCATATCGAGGAGATGCGCCCTGTTCCATGTGCAGACGGCGACGCTGATCTTCATGGTCTCACCCCCACTACGCGGCCCGCCAGGTATCCGATCCTGGATGAGGCGCCTCTCAGGATCCCCTGGAGCATTCTTCTCTGGTACCTCGTCGATTCCCGTTGTCTCATTCTTCCTCCCATGGCCCTCACTATCGAGGAGATGTCCCAGTATGCGAGGCGCGCGACCGTCAGGTCCCCAGCCAGGACGTGCTTGCAGTAAAACGATCCGCGTCCCATCCAATAATGGCGCTCCAGGGCTTCGATCGCGTTTTCCGTCTTCCGCCCGTGGTTGTGATAGACGAGGGGTATCGGGGAGTAGGCGATCTTGAAGCCTTTCCTGTACGTCCTGTATACCATGTCCGCGTCCTCAGCTTCCGCCCCGCTCTTGCTTCCGGGGCTCAATGCCGTGTCGTACATGCCGACCGTCTCGAAAACCTCTCTCTTAAAGGCCATGTTGGCGCCTATGACCAGCGGGTCGAAGAACAACCGCGTCGGTGAAAAGACCGCCCTTTCCCTGTAGAGGGAGATGGTCATGGCCCTGTCGTTCTTGTTGTAGAGCTCGATCCTTCCGCTGAGGACGGCCAGGTCCGGGTCCGAGTCATATTCCCTCATGATGCACGAGATCCAGTGGGGGTCGACGATGCAGTCGTCGTCCGTGAAGGCGATGATCCGGCCCTGCGAGCGGCGGATGCCCGTATTGAGGGCATACGACTTTCCCCGCCCTTTTTCGAAGAAGAACCTGAACCTCCGGGGGTCGGCCTCGACGTAGGGATCGACGGCTTTTCGCGTGGCGTCGGTCGAGTTGTTCCCGATGACCAGCACCTCCCAGCGCAGCCCCTCCGGGACAGCGAGGCTCTGGAGGCTCGCGAGCAGGTTGGACATGCCCTCGGGCCGGTCGTGGGTGCAGATGATGATGCTGACGTCCATGTCCGGGCGGCCGCGCCCGTCCGGCATGGCCGCGTTCCCGGGGACCGGCGCTTGATGCGGGTGAGTCGTCAGAAGATTCTGTTGAGTGCTCATCCCGCCAGGCCCCACTGACGCCAGAGCGTCTCGGCGGTCCGCTTCGGGTTCAACGCCGCGTCGAGGAGGACCCCGAGGCTGCGCAGGGCGACGCGGGGAAAGGAAATTCGCTGGCCGACGGCGGCAAGGCCCTGTTCGTGGAATTNNGTGGAATTCCCAGAACGCCCGTCCGAACCGGCGCAGGGCCGCGTTGGCGAGCAATTCGTAAAAAGGGGCCTCCACCGCAGCGATGCGGCCGGCAAGCTCCTCACCGGTGAGGAATTCCGGTCCGTAGCGGTGCATGAACATCACCTCGTGGAGCAGGTAGGGACGGTGCCGGTTCATATTGGACCAGAGCGACTCGTTTTCGCGCCTGTTGAAGGTGAGCACCTGGGGGACGAACCCGAAGTCGTGGTCCCGCAGTATCTCGAAGCAAATCTCGCTGTCCTCGAAATAGGGCACCGTGGTGGAGAAAAATTGCGCCCTTGATCGGACGGTGTCGCTCAGGTACATCACGCAGGTGGCGGAGCCGAAGAGCACGCTGCCGAAAAGGTGGGCCCTTACCGCCTCCCGGCCGGGGTAAACCGGCCCGTCGGCGAGCCGCAGCCCGGCATGGCGTGGCCTGTCCCCATAGTCGCCGTAGAGTGAAAACGACGAGATCAGGCCCACGTTGTCACCCGATTCGCCCACGGCGACCATTTCTTTCAGACAATGCGGGTATATCCAGTCGTCGGCCTGGACCATCTTGCAATATCTGCTGTCCGGGCTGATGTATCCCAGGGCGCGGTTGTAGTTCTCCACCTGACCCAGGTGGCTGCTCTCCCTGAATAACCGGATACGTCCGTCCAGGGCCGCGTATTTTTCCGCTATCTCCCCGGATGCGTCGGTGCTGCAGTTATCCGAAAGGATATATTCCCAATTCGTGTACGTCTGGCCGAGCACGCTCAGGATGCACTCCTCCAGATACTCCGCCGTGTTGTAGAAAGGCGTGACGACGGAAACGAGCGGTCCCCGCGAAGGGGTGTCCGGTTGGCCCGGAACGTACGTCTTTGAGGTCATATTCTTACGCCTCCCTGCCGTACTGATGTCGGTAACGTGCTCTCCATCTTCCGGGCCATGTCCGCCCCGATGTGCGAGAATTCCCCTGTGACGCCCCTGAACTTCTCCTCGCACGTACGTCGAAGGGCGGCCGCCGTCTCGTGCCTCTGCGCGAGCAGTCCCCGCAGGGCCTCCACGCCGGCGGGCGCGGTGAAGGTCTCGAGGTCCAGGCAGAATTTCTCCTGCTCCATGCTTTCCATGTATACCGATACTTTACGACGGTACGACACGGCAAGCACGGGGACGCGGCAGATATGGCTCAGGAGTACCCCGTGGAGCCGGCTCGCCACGACGGCGTCACAGCTTTGGAGCGTTGCCGCGAGCTGCGGCAGCCTCATGAACGGGAGGAACTGGAGACGCTCCGGATCGGGCGCCATGAGCGTCAGCTCCTCTCGCAGCGCCTCGACCAGGAGGTAATCCGCGTCATCGGTGACGAAGAATTTCAGGGACAGGCCCTCCGCGAGAAGGGAGGCCGCGAAAGCCTTGAATTGATGCCAATACCGCTGGAATATCTCGGTCTTGACCGTGGGCCAGCGGCTGGGGTGGCCAAAGGCGATGGGGCTCAGCCCCACGGTCGGACGTGTTGAGACGGGTAGGGGCGCCGCCCCGTCGGGCACCAGGCGCAGGCCGAAAGCCATGTCGGGACAGAGGAGAAGCTCCCTGCGAACGCCCATGCTGCGCAGGATCCCGGCCGATCCTGGGTCTCTCAGCGATACCCGCTGCGCTTTCGAGAGGACCCTGCGGAGGAACCAGTTGCTCAAGGGGTGACGGAGGTCGTCGATACCGACACCGGCAAAGAACACGGGCACCCCGTGCTTCCGCGCCAGCGAGACCCACTTGAACAGGGCATAGGGGTGCGAGAAAGGCCCGCCGGCCTCGTCGTCGAGCTGTCCCCCTCCGGCCACCACCAGCGCATCGAGACGGAGGACCACGCCGCGGGCGTCGAGGATATGGCGTGCCTCTCTGCCGATCGTGCGGAAGCGGTCTCTGACCCGCCGGGCAGCCCCGAGGAAGAAGGGCACATGACTCATCGCCCCTTTCATTACGCAAAATGCGCGCGAAGAACAAGGGCGCGGGGTTTCCGCGGACAGCACCGGCCTGCCGGGGGATGGAGCGGCCGACTGGACGTAAGTCCCACGGGACACGGCCGCCAGGGGGAAAGAATCGACGCCATGGATATAGGACGCGCGCGCGCAGTCCAGGACGATCAGGAGGAACCTGGCAGCCGGGAAAAGCCCTTTCAATTGGGCCATCGTCGATTCGAGGATGGCCGTGTCTCCCAGGTTGGAGCCCATGTAGGGGCTGATCAATCCTATCCTTGGCCGGCCCCCGGCCTCGCGCGGGGTGACCCCGCAGGGGATCACGGGCAGCGGTTGAAGTATGGGTGATGGAGTGGACATGCGTGACCTCTTCAGCTCTGCGATGAATTGAATGAGACAGACCTCCGGGACCGGGGTTTCAGGCTGTTTTCCACCTTCTCCGTAAATGCGGAGATCCGCCTTTCAGACCGGACATATTCCGGACAGACGACGAACTCCCATTTCTCGCCCCCTTCCGGGGCCCACCTTTCCTTGTAGTCGTAGGAGCCGCCCACGTCTATGCTCGTGAGCCCCGTCTCTTTCGCCCAATAGAACATCAACGCCATGAGCCTGGTCATCACCCAGTGCCAATCGTACTCCGGGTCGCGGAAGCTGCAATGAGCGACGGCATCGTTGCGGTCTATCATGACGGTGGCGCCGGCGACCGGTTCCTCCTTGTGAAAGAGCAGGAGCGTGTGGAGCAGCCCCCGCTCCTCCAGGCAGCGGGCGGCGGCGAGCCTTTCCGCCAGGTCCGGGGACTCCGCCCCCCATTTGCCCTGACGCCACTTGGCGTCCCACTTCCTGATCGTCAATTCGGCGGCATTCGGCACATCGACCCGCAGCTCGAAACCCTCGCACCTCTTCTTCGCGGTCCGGGTATTCTTGAAGAGACTCGACTGGCGCCAGTAATGCTCAAAATCCTCGGACAAGGCCATGCCGCGGGTAGGCGTCATCGTTATCTGCGTGATGCAATCAATTTTTGGCGGCGGCTCGTTCCATCTCCACCAGCCGATTTGAATTTCGAGATCGAGGGCAGCCAGCACCCGCGCTGCATAGCCTTCTTTCATCGGGAAGAGCACCCCCGGCACGATCCACTGGGCGACGGGCTCCCAGCAGCCCCACCTGTTTCTGAGGCCGGCCAGGGCGACGGGCACCCCATGTTCCGTCACCAGGCGGATCCGTCTCTTTTCAGGGTCCGCCGTCTTCATGAGCGAGCGGAACAGCCCATGGGGCAAGAGTTGCTTCTCGGGCAGACTCGTCAGGGCTTCATCGAGCTCCGGCTGCCAATCGTCGAAAGACTTCACGCGCAACCCTTGGGCGGCGGCGCATCTCGCCGCGAGGAGCTGTTTGCCGACGTTCTTTATCCAGGGCATTCCCGACATACGCGGACCCTCCGTCCTTATTGTTTTCTCGCCCTGACGATAAACGCGCCCCTGAGACAGGTGAGGTGATTACCCAAAAGCGCGTCCAGCCCCGAGCTTATCCCGATCGCGCGGCGCGGCATACGGACCGCGAGCGGAGAGGGAAAGAGATGAAAGCCGTAGAAGACGACGTCGAGTGGAGAAAGTCCAACGGATTCCATCGGTCTTCTCAACCCCGCTTCCGAAAGGAGCTTCAGGCGGGGAGGGCGGGTCGCCGGTTGCCCGGTGAGCCTGCGGCGAAAAAACCGTATCCAGTTATTGAGCCGGTGGCAGACCGCCCAGGGGCTTACCCTGTTCAGCATCGTCACGACGAGGAGACCGCCGGGCTTTGTCACCCTGGCGAGCTCGGCCAACGCGCCCTGCGTGTCGGCGACATATTCGAGCACCCCCATGCCGAGGACCGCGTCGAACGCCCCCTCCTTGAAAGGGAGGCTTTCGAGGCGGCCGCTCAAGAATGCCGAACGGTCCGAGCGGCCTATATCATCGCGGCATTCCCGCACCATCTCGGGAGACATATCCAGCCCGAAGACGTTCCACTTTCCTTCGACCAGACGCCGCGCCATCATGCCCGGCCCGCAGCCGACATCCAGGACCTTCCCTCCCTCGCGCTCACCGATCAGGCCGAGGACCAGCCTGATGCGCTCCTGGAACAGGTACGCCTGGAAGGAAACCCCTTCGTAGAGACCGGCGTAGGACTCCGGATGGTCGAACGCCGCCCGTATCGCCTTGTCCTGCGAAGCGCCCCTCGATGACGTGTAACCGGTACCCATTATCGTTCCTCGTTGTCCATATCTGCCATAGGCCGCAGCGGAGTGTTTCATCGCAGGGCTATGTTGCGCCGGGCCTCAAGCGGATAAAGCCTGGTGGCGTCTGAGATCTCGCCCTGCTCATAGGCGACCGGATAAAGGTTGGCCACCCCGTGTATATGCTTGTCGTAGCTTATTATCAGCGTTGCCGCCTGCAGGAACTCGTCAAAGTTCGTTTGTGTCTCGTATTGGTACAGGAGGCAGTCGAGATAGTAACTGCCCGGACCCAGGTGAAGCTGTAGCTCGAACGTGTACGTCAGCGGCGCGCCCGGCTCCACGGAAAAGGTGTTCTTCCCGAGGCGGCTCGTGGACGTGTCGAACACCTCGTTGAACTGGTCGTCCTTGATCCCTACCGCCAGTCCGAGGCCCTCGGTCCTTACACGGGAGGAGACCTCTATATCGACCCACGCCTTCTCCCCCGATTCGAAATGGACGTTATCGCCGTCGACGCCGCGCACCACCACCTTCGACACGACCGGCCCGTTCTTGTCGGAGTCCCGGCAAAGTCTCTGGTTCAGGTAGGCGTTTATGACTTCGCCCGGTCTCCCGACCGTGATGCACCTGCCGTGGTCCAGGAGAAGCGCGCTGTCGCACAGCTCGGCCATGGCCTTCAGGTTATGGGAGACGAATATTACCGTGGTGCCTTTGCGCTTTATGTCGTTCATCTTTTCGATGCACTTTTTTTGAAACAGGTAGTCCCCCACGCTCAGCACTTCATCGACGATGAGGATATCGGGGTCCACGTGGGCCGCCACGGAAAAGCCGAGCCTGGCATACATTCCCGACGAGTAGCGTTTCACGGGGGTGTCGATGAAATCGCCGAGACCGGAAAATTCGACGATCTCGTCGAACCTCTTCCTGATCTGCTCTTTCTTCATCCCCAGTATCGTCCCGTTGAGAAAGACATTCTCCCGTCCCGTCAGGTCCGGGTGGAAACCTGCGCCTACCTCGATGAGCGCCGACAGGACACCGTGCACCTTCATGTCTCCCGACGTTGCCTTCATGACGCCGCACAACAGTTTCAGGATCGTGCTTTTCCCCGCGCCGTTGGAGCCGATGATGCCGAGGGCCTCCCCCGGGGCCACGCCGAACGAGACGTCGTCCAGCGCCCAGAACTCATTCTGTTTCAAGGGGAGCTTCCCGGCGCCCCCAAAGAGCCGTCGCGACAAGGCGGGTATGAGGTCCCGCAGGGAGTCGTATACCTCGCCTTTCTTGAACTTTTTGAATACATGGTCCATTTCGAGGACTACATCG
>PLSJ01000472.1 GCA_003165115.1 Syntrophaceae bacterium
CGTCCAGCAGTACCAGAACGTGACCCCCGGTTACATGGGTGGCACGGGCGGCCAGATCAAGTGGGAGCTGAGGACCGATGACGGAACCTCCAATCACTTCCCGTCGAGCACCGTATTGTGGACGGTGACCGATACCAGTCCGACGAAAACCAAGAGCGGGACCGTCATTCAATGGTTCGACGTTTCTCCCGCCATTCCGGTTGCGGCGGGGACGCTCTACCATATTGTCTATACCAACGTCGATCCGAGCCCCACCACCAACTACGTATCCTTTGACGGCATCAATACGTCGAAAAATACGTCGCCCGTGCAGCCGTGTTACTCCGACGCCAATTTGATGGCTTTCTCGCAAGGTCCGAATTGGTTGCCGAATCTCCATACGACCCCTGAATTCAATGTGCATTATACGGACGGCTATGCACAGGGCACGGGCTATGTCGACACGACAAGCACGAGCAGCCCCGCGTCTGAAACTTTCACCGTAAGCGGCGGCAATCAGGTTGCGACGAGCGTATCGGCGGCGGGCAGCGGCCTCACCTTTACCCTGACTTCCGGAGGAAGCACGCTGGCGTCCGGCGCGGGCGCGGTGAGTTCGTATCCCGGCTGGCAAACCTATACGTTCCCTTCCGCGATCACGCTGTACAACGGTCAGACGTACACCCTGACCGTTTCCGGTTCGACCGGCAAGGCGGTGCAGAAGGGGACCCCCTATGGGATGTACACATCCTTTCCCGACGGCTATTACACGGCGAACAGCGCGTTCGATCTGGAATTCTATTTCACCACGGTGACGGCGACCCCCCCGGCGATGCCGACGGGCCTGCACCTGGTCCAATAGGCGCAACCGGAGCAGATGGGGGACGAGACGTGTGAGGGGGCCCGGGTTCACGGCCGTAAGGGCGCCATGGAGTGCGCCATGTATTCCATGTCCTTTTCCTGAAGACCCTGGTGGACCGGTAATAAAAGCACGTGGTTCTTCAGGAAGCGCGCCTCGGGGAACCGGCTCCAGTCCACGCTCTTGTCGAAACCGGGCCACCATACCTCGCTCGCGACCCCACGCCTCAACAGGGACTTGTAGAGCGCGTCCCTGTCGTCGCATACCAGGGGCAGGCCGAGGGGACAAACAGCCGGGGGAAGAGTCCCGTAAAGCATGGTAAAGCCCGCCTTCTCGGAGAGCAGGGATGCAAGGTGCAGGTAATTGCGGCGGCGCAGACGTATGACCTCGTCCTCGTCCACCGCCCGCAGCAGGCGCTCGGAAATCAGGGAAAGCGCCCTGTCGCGGCAGTCTTCCGTGTAGTGCATCCAGTCCGGAACGCCGAGTTGCGCGTCCGGGTCCTGGGTGGACGCGAACGATGACAGTTCTTTCGTGATCCACCGGTCATGCAGGCGGGAATAGACGCCGTGNNGAGGTGCTCATTGAAAGTCTTCTCAGCAGCGCCGACCACGAAAGGGACAGGGTCCTCCTGGCCACTTTGAGATAGGGGGCCTTCCTTTTCCGCCACGCGGACGAGCGCAGACGTGCGTTGTTTATCACGAGCACACCGCCGTCCGGCAGGGAGAGGCTCTTCGGCAGGCTGAGGATCGCCGCGTCCCCCCAGCTCCCCAGTTTCCCGTCGTGCCGGCCGCTGAACAGGGCGAGGGCGCAGTCCTCGATCAAAAAGAGGCCGTTCCGGTCGCACAGGCTCTTGATTTCGTCTATCGGCTGGGGAAACCCGAAATAATGCGTCACGTGGACGGCCTTGGTTTTCTCCGATATAAGCCTCCGTAAGTCTTCTACGTCCGCCACCGCTCCCTTGTCTACCCTGTAAGGCACTATCCTCGCCCCGCCGCTCACGAGCGGTTCCGTTTCCGAGCCGCAATTATACGCGGGCATGAGCACGTCCGCATCGCGGAGACCCATGAGATCGCACAGATAGCGGAGCGCGGTCCTCCCCTTATAGGTAAAGTGGATCTCGCTGCCGGGGAACCAGGCATCCATCCCCCCCGTGTTGTGCCCGTTCCTGAATAGCTCTCCCACCCGGAAGGTGGGCCTCATTTCGCAATATGCCGCCGTAGGTGTCATGACAGGTGCTCCTTATTGGTCTTCCTTGAGAGGCGCGCCTTCTGCATGTCCTTTCTTTATGTCCTCTGCCCGGCCTTCCGCCGAATCGAAGGGACGGAAGGGGTGGCGCTTGTCGTAATAGCGTGCCAGGGCATAGAGCAGCATGCCCAGCGGGTTCTTTCTGAAAACGAGGACGTCGTACTGCAGCTCACGGCCGTTGCACCAGTCTTTCTTCCACCGGTCCTGCCCCGCGCCGAAGTCCCACGTCGCATACTGCTTTTCCTCGAAAGCCTGTTCCAGCATCTTCTTCGTCACGACCATGCCTGCCCCTATGTTCTTGAAGCGCTCATCCATGCCTATTTCCAGGGCGTGAACGGCGCCGAACGCCCCCAGGCAGTACATGAAGGAGATGTCATCTCCGTTGCTCGCCAGGAGCATGTAGCGGAGCCATCCGGCCTCGATGCCGCGCGCCGCCAGGCNNGCCCTTCCATCCATTCGACTGAAGAACGACGCCCCGGTCGAGGTAGTTGTCGAGGTCCGCCGGAGAGGACGGCTGCAAGACCGTCAAGGGTCCGCGCTCCAGGGTCTTCCTCTCTGCCGCGCGCATGTTTTTCTTGAATTTGGAACCGCGCCCGTTGAAAAAAGTCTCGAAGGGCGCGTCCATCCGGACCGACCAGCCCTCGGACACGGGCCGCGTCAGGTAGAGAAAAGGGCTCAATTTGGCGGCCTCCCCGATATGCTTCATTATCACCGAGTCCTCGCGGAGCTTTTCCAGGATTATCATCCCCCGGTGCGTCGCCTCGAAAGCCTTGGAAAGGAGCGCGCCGAGCAGTTCGGCCGAGGGGCGGTCCGATAGGACGTCGAAGAGGGCCGAGCACCTGTTGGTCATCGACCTGACAGCCTTTATGGCCAGACCTTTCGTGTGAAAGCTTTGTTTCATCAGCGGCAGCACGGCGACAACGTGTCCCCCGTCCCGGGCGACAACGGTCAGCATCTCGGAAGGACGGGTGAAAGAATCGCTCCAGCAGGAATACCATTGGTACGAATGAAGGACGTCCCGGTTCTCGCTCCTTTCGAGCAACGCGTTCCACTCCCCTTCTAATCCTTTCAGGTCTTTGCCGTCATCGATCATATCGAGAGTCATGCGCTCACCTCTGACAAGTGGTCCCCGTCGAGGTCGAGATCGAGGTCCGGCCGGAGGGACCTGTTCTCCCACGCCTCCATGACCTGCCCAACGGAGCCGATTAACGCGTCCTTCTCCTGCGCCCACCGGAGGATCCGTTCATACATCTCCGCCAGTGGACGAAAACCGGGGTCCGAAAACCGGTCCGGGTGCCACGAGAGCGTGGCCACCCCGCCTGTCTCGGCCGCCGCCGACAACAGTTTCATTACTTCTGCATGGTCGTCCCCTTCTTCTCCCGCCTTTTTGTCGATGGCACAATCCTGAACGTTCAGGGGCACTTCCCACATGTCGAGCTCACGGTTCAGGGAAAGACTGAAGGGTCTGAAGGGAAGGCAACAGGAGCCCCTGAAGCCGCGCAGCCTGTTGTAACCATGGGTAGAGTCGTAACTGAGGCCGGCCCCTTCCTGGGCGATCCATGTCCTGTCCGTTTCAAAGCACAGGTAATGCTGCCGGAGGCTCATCACCCTCCTGCCCAGGGCGTTCTCCACCGCCTGCTTCTGCTCGCCGAGAGCCACGGCGTCGGCATGACTTCTCACGCCTCCGTGGAGACCTATCTCCCAGCCGTTTCCGCCTATCTCGTCGAGGACCCGGTCGAGCCTCACCCGTTTTTTGGCGAAAATGACCTTTTCCCGATAGGAATAGGGGCAATCGAGGGGATGGAACGGTTTCACATGGGGGGCAAAGACAAAAAATGTCGACCTCACCCCGTAACGTTCCTCGATGCGGCAGACCATCTCCAGGCCCCTGTCGGGTCTCGTCAGCCACCGGGGATAGGCCAGGCCGAGCCTCAAGGGGGACATCGCCGCCCTGCGGAGGGCGGCGGCCGACATGATCACCTTCCCGGACGCGGTCTTCTCGCTGGCGGCCCGGAGAACACAGTTCCACACGGCCGTGGCATTGGCCGCGCTTACCGTATCGACGTCATGGGAAAGGACCAGGGCGAACCGCTTTCCTTTCGGCCAATTCCCGTGGAAGGCCTCCGTCCCGGCCTTCTCGGCTATTTTCTGCCTCAGCACCCGTATATAGAGATCGACCAGGGGCTGTCCTTCGACGCCGTGCCTGTGGAGAAAGGACGCTTTTTCATCGACCCTCCCCAACTCGTCCCGGCTGCCCGACCGGTATTCCTCCTGCCCCGACACAAGGTGAAAAATTGCGGAAACGACATCGAAGCCCAGGGCCTTCCCATGGCACAGGTACTCCGGCTCCTCCCTGCCGCACAGAAGATGCAGCCCGCCGGTGCGGGTGATCCTTGCCGGCCCGGCTATCGGCCTCCTCGGAATGAAGAGGTCGTATGGCTGCCCGGTGTGCGCGGCCTCCATGGCGTATCGGATCCTGAACCACGAACCCGACAGGTCGGGCCGTCCGTCCCTCCTGTCCGTGATGACCGCCTCCATTCCGAGGGACCTCGCGATGAGCGACCAGGCATAGATGCTCCTTACGAGCAGATGTGCGGGGACCCCGTTATCGATAAGGACGAGAAGGCGCATATCAGCAGGACCCGCGCAAATGGGCGAGGAAGCGGTTCAACGCGACGAGGGTTTCGATGGCTTTCCCCCATCTGATCTCGTAATGGGGGGTCAGCTTGCCTCCGAACCGCCTGTGGAACGACTCCAGCCGGGGAAGCAGGGTGCCCTCCAGGTCCATTTCCCTTATCCCGAGCTTTTCAGAGGCGAACTTCATCATCTCCCACTTGACCAGGGGCGAGGCACCCGTATAGGTCCGCTCGTCGGTGAAGCCCTGTAGTATGGAATAGACCCTTTTGTCGTCCCACACCGCATATGCCGCCGACAGCACCCGCCCGGTCTTGTCGACGCACAGGAAGGGCCTGCACAGGTTCCTCCTCGACAACTCCCTGAAGTAAGGCTCGACCGCCTCGCTCCTGAAGTGGGTCCCCTGTCTTTCGTAGCTCTGGTTCACGACGTCTATTATCTTCTCGTACGAGACGTCGGTGAGGACTTCCACGCCCGCCGCGGTCGCCTTTCTTATCTCGCGCCGCCATTCGCCGTCGATGCCCGCCCAAACCCGGTCAAGGTCGGAAATATCGAGGACATAGGTGTACCAGGGCCGAACGACGAAGTTGTCCCAGATGAAGGGGAGCATGCACTCTATTCCCGGCGAAAAGAGCGATATGCCCCAGGAATAGGTGTCCGGCAGGAACCGGGCAAAGGAGGCTGCCACTTCCTGCTGGACGGAGATCTGGTGCACGGGGCTGCCTTCGGGCTTTTTCAGGATCAGGCCGGCATAGGCGGACAGGTAAGGGGCCGCCACGACCGGCCGGCCGAGCAGGCTCTTGCGGGAAGCGACGTAACCGGCAATGAGATTTCCCGACTTGTATGCTCCCCAGAGATCGAACGGCCTGCCCGACGCCTTCAGCCAGTACGATTTGTGAAAGAGGGTGCCGTTCGTGGAGGCGCCGACAAAATTGTCCCAGGATTCGTAATCGGCCTCTTTGATTGCCGCTATCTCTATCTTCATAAGGAAAATCCCCCCGGTGCTTTTCTGCCGCCGACCGCGGCGTGTAAGCGAAAGAGCAGGCCCCGGAAAGCGGCGGCTGCGTCTCCTGCATCTATTTCTCCCGTCACGATCAGGGCGAGAACATAAGAAGATATGCCGGCCGCGAGGCAGAGCCCCAGGTTGAGCCAGGCGGAGGCAAAAACGTCCCTGATCGCATAGACGAGCAACCCCATGAAGAGCGCGCTGCCGGCCATGCGGAAACAGGGGCGAAAGCTGAATCCCATGCAGGAGGAACGGGTGGCGACGAGAGCCACGATGAGAAGGAGCAGCACGTAGCTCGCCACGGTGGACCAGGCGGCCGCCATGTAGCCGAAGCGGGGGATCAAAAGGACGTTCAGCAGGATGTTGGCGCCCGCGGCGGAGCCGTAGATGAAAAGCGGGGTCAGGGTCTGCTTCCTGAAGAAGAAGAGCCTGCTCACTATCTGTGCGTACCCGCAAAAGAGGACGCCCACGGCGACGTACCCTATGACCGGCCATCCTTCCGTGTATGCGCCGGTCGACAGTATCGGGATCAACTGCCGTCCGAGCACGGCGAGTCCCACGACGGCGGGGATCGCGAGGAGGGAATAGTACCTCAGGAGCTGCCCCAGGTAGGGATGCGCCTTGACGGCCCCCTGTTCTTCCCACATGCGCATGGCTATGGGATCGCCCGCCCCGAGGAGGACGGCGGTGATAAGCTCCATCCCCTGGTTCCCGATGGTATAGGCGATGCTGTAGACGGCCACGTCATAGGCCCCCGAATACCAGGCGATAAGATAACGGTCGGAGAGCACGAGCGAGGAAGCGACCGTCGCGATGCCGACGCCGGGGGCGCTATAGAGGAGGACCTCCCTGAGGATCGACAAAGACATGAAGCGCCTTCCGAGCAAGGCCCTTACCGCTTCCCTCTTCCTGTAGAGCAGGAGGAGAAAGAGGAAAAGATGCGGCGCGACGATGCCGGAAAAGAAACCGGCCATCCCGAGATGCATGCCCTTCGAGAGCAGGAGGCCGAGCGCCGGACCGCAGAGGATCCTGAAGAGGACCATGAAGCAGTACGCCTTCGGGCGGTCGTCGATCCTGTAGAGCTGTTCTATGGCCGCGACGAAGGGGATGATAAGGGCCCCGAGGACCGCCACGGTCACGAGATACGCGAGATGGGCGTCCGCGCCTCTGAAGACGACGAACAGCAGAAAGGGAACGACGAGGGCGAGGCAGGAGACGAGCAGTAATTCGGCGAAGAGAAGCGTCGAGGCGAAGTCGTGAAACCGGCCGCCGGCCCGGTATTGAGGCGCGAACCTGAAGACGGACTGCTGGAGCCACAGGGACGTGAACAGGGTCAACTGGGAATAGACGGCAAAGGCGAGGACGTACCTCCCGTAATCGTCGGGAGGGAAGAACTTGGTCACGAGGGCGGCGGAAACGAGGCCCATGACCCCCTGGACCGCGATAACCGGAAAATAGAACCGGAGGTCCGCAAAGGTCTTCCGTGTTGCCTCCGACTTTTGTATGGGTTGGCGTTTTTCCATGGGTGTCTTTAAGGGCAAAGGCCCGGCTTTAGTCGACGCAGGGGGCCATGGCCATTTTTTCCAGCCACCGGGACAGGACCAGTAGAGACCAGTACCTCGTGTGTCTCTCCCCCGACCGGAAGCGACGCACCATCGTGGAGATTTCCTTTGCCTCCATCCCAAGGAGGTCGGGGCGGATCTCACCCAGGCGGAACCCGTTCCGCAGCCAGCTCCCGAGGGGCAGCTCGAACCCGGACTTTGGCCGGCCGGCCGCCTCGGTCACCAACGGATGGCTCACCGAATCGACGAGGAGCTGCTTGTACCTTCCGTCCCCGACGCGCAGACCTATCGGGAGCGACGTGACCAGCTCGACGAGCCGGTAGTCCAGGAAGGGGACCCTCAGCTCCAGGGAGTTTGCCATACTCATCTGGTCCGCGTCGCGCAACAGCGTGTTTCTCATGTAATTGGTCAGGTCGAGACGGGAGAGGGTGGCCAGCGGGCTCGGCCCGACGGTCAGGTTTATGAACCTCGAAGGCGTGGGCCTCCTGCCGCCCCGCAGCCGGTTTATCTCCTCGTGGCTGAAAACCGACTGCCATGCAAGGTACGCCGCCGATTCCCGGCTGCCTTCCGCGTAGAGATCGAGGAGTTTCCTCGCCCTGGCAAAGGCGGGAATGAGACGGCCGGCCATGGGCCGCAGCCGCGACATGCCGAGAAAAAGAGAAAGGGCAGCGTGAAGCGCCCGCATCCTCGACAGCGCCAGCAGCGTCGCGTAGTGGCGGTGAAGTCCGTAACCGAAGAACAACTCGTCCGACCCCAGCCCTGAGAGGGCGACTTTCACGCCGCTCTGGGCGATAGCCCTCGAGACGATGAATGTCTGGGCGCCGTCGACGGATGGCTGATCCATCGACTCCACCGCTTTCGGCAGCAGCGCCAGCGCCTCGTTCATGCTCACCGGTATCCTCGTATGCCTCGTCCCGAAATGCTTCGCGACCCTGGCCGCCTGGTAGTCCTCGCTGAACGCGGGGTCGTCGTCGAAGACCACGGTGAAGCTGGAAAGGTCGTCAAAGCCCTGGCTGCGCAGGAGGGCGAGTATCGTCGTCGAATCGACCCCGCCGGAAAGCAATATGCCGACGGGCGCGTCCGAAACCATGCACAGCTTCATGGAATCATCGAGCAACTCCTTCACCCGCCCGGTCTGCGCAGCAGGGTCTTCTGCTTCCTGGACGTCGCCGAGGGACCAAAAGGCGCGGATTTCGGGACAGTCGCCGGCCAGCCTGAGCAGGTGGCCGGCCTCCAGGGAGCGCACGTTCCTCACCATCGTGTAGGGCTGGCACACGCTCCCGAAGGAGAGATAGGAATCGAGGCCGTCGCCGTCGACCCGCCGTTCGACAACCCTTGAAGCGAGTATCGAACCGACCTCGGACGCGAAGAGGAACCTCCCCGGCTGGGCGGTGTAGTAGAGCGGTTTTTCTCCGAGCCTGTCCCTGGCGAGCCAGAGGCATTTCTCGTCTCTGTCCCACAGGGCGAAGGCGAACATCCCGACAAAACGGCCGAGTGAGGCCGGACCCCATTTATGCCAGGAAGCGAGGATGACCTCGGTATCGGAGCGGGTCGAGAAGGCATAGCCGCAGGCTTCGAGCTCCCCTTTGATCTCCCCGAAGTTGTAGATTTCTCCGTTGAACGTTACGGCGAACCTTCCCTCCCCGTAGAGCATGGGTTGATGACCCGCCGGAGACAGATCGAGGATGGACAGGCGTTTGTGGCCGAGCCAGAGCGTCCCCCAGGGCATCTCTTCCCGGTACTCCCCCGCGTCATCCGGCCCCCGGTGGGAGAGGCTCGAAAGCATGGCACGGGTGTCCACTTTTTCAGGGTTGCCGACGAATCCGCAGATGCCGCACATATGTTCAGCCGTTGCTTTCTTTCATTCTTGTCACGACGAAGGGCAGGCTCATGGCCAGCCACATAGGCCTCACGTTGTTGATGTCGCCCGAGACCGAGGAATCGACGAGGCCGATGACAAGAAAGGCCAGGGCCAGGAACATCTCCGTGCGAAAGGCGGTTTGCGTGAAGAAGGCGTTCCTGAGGATCTTGTAGAGCGTGTACGCCTGGAGGAGCAGGATGGATACGGCCGCGATTATCCCGACCTCGCAGAATATCTCGACGAGCAGGACGTGCGGGTAGTCGTACATGGAGGGGTTTGGCGTGAAGAACCGGAACGCCCCGATGCCGACGCCTGTTAAGGGATGGCTCATTCCCGCGCTCAGTCCGAGGTTCAGCAAATGCTGCCTCTCCGCAAAAAGATCGCCAGGCGACAGGTTCACGAGGGTCGAGAGATACCCGATGGAGAAGTCGGGAATGGGCACGATGCTCAGGATGATCCCCGCCCCCAGGGCGAGCACGAGGAAGTCGAGGGTGAGTTTCGGGTATAGGCAGAGGGCCAGGACGCAGCAGAGCAGCACGCCGACGAGCGACCTCCTGACGCCAGACCCGATCAGGCCGTAAAAAAGGATGGGGAAAAGCGCGTAGAAGGGCAGCCTGCGTATAAACGAGGCCCGGGGCAGGCCGAGGAAGAGTATGACGGCTATCCCCGTCGAGGCATAGTAGCCGAGATGGAGCGGGAGGCCGCCGGGAGAGCTGAGCCTCTCGGCCATCTGGGGGTCGGTCATCGCGCTGATGACCTCG